>CBCSOI010000130.1:0-4962 GCA_965141595.1 uncultured Atopobiaceae bacterium
ACGGGGCCGCCCACGAGGGGGGAGGCCATGAGGATGCCCGAGACGAACTGCGAGCTGACGTCGCCCGGCACGGAGTAGGTGCCGGGGGCCAGGCGCCCCGAGGTTCGCAGCCAGCCGTCGCCGCGGGACACGGAGACACCGTGGGCGGCCAGGGCGTCCTCGAGGGGCGCCATGGGACGCTCGAGGAGCCGGCGGGCGCCCACGAACGTGGCGTCGGCGCCGAAGGCGGCCGCGAGGGGGACCATGAACCGCAGGGTGGAGCCCGACTCGCCGCAGTCGAGCGTCACGGGCCCCGCCACGGTGTCGGGGACGGGGGAGACGGAGAACCCGCTTCCCGGCACGGCCTCGACGGCTGCCCCGAGGGCGGCGAGGCACCGCGCCGTGGCGTCGATGTCCTGGGAGGTGTCCGTGCACTCGACGAACGTGGGCGCGGACGACGCGGCGGCGCAGATGAGGGCGCGGTGGGCGACGGACTTGCTCGAGGGTGCACGCACGCTGCCCCGGAGCGGGCCCGGTCCGACGACGAGGTCCACGGCTCAGCCCCCCATGCCCCGCCGCACGACGGCGGCGTAGCGCTCGAAGGGCATGGGCACGACCTCGACCCTGCCGACGGCCACGGGCACCACGAGGTTCACGGTGTCGCCGTGGCGCTTCTTGTCGGAGCGGGAGAGGGAGAGGACGTCGTCCACCGACGCGTTGCAGCGCACGGGCAGCCCGCAGGCCTCGAGCCCCGAGACGATGGCGTGCGCCACGGCCGGGTCCACGAGCCCCTCGGCTGCGCATCCCCGGGCCACCACGGCGAGCCCGCAGGCGACGGAGGAGCCGTGGCCCAAGGAGAAACCGCTGGCGGCCTCGATGGCGTGGCCGGCGGTGTGGCCCAGGTTGAGCGTCTGGCGGAGGCCACGCTCGCGTTCGTCGGCGTCCACGACGTCGCGCTTGATCTCGACGTTGCGGGCCACCACGGCGGTCAGGCGGTCGAGGTCGAGCGGGCGTGCGGTGACGGGGGAGGAGGTGACCTCCCCGAACAGCGCCGGGTCTGCCAGGACGCCGTGCTTCACGACCTCGCCCACGGAGTCGAGCAGCAGGTCCTCGGGCACGGTCTCGAGGCAGGCGACGTCGGCCACCACGGCCCAGGGCTGCCAGAAGGCGCCGACGAGGTTCTTGCCCTGGGGGAGGTCGACGGCCGTCTTGCCGCCCACGGAGGAGTCCACCATGGCCAGCAGGCTCGTGGGCACCTGCACCACGGGGCACCCCCGCATGTAGAGGGCCGCGGCCAGGCCGGCGAGGTCGCCGGTGACGCCTCCGCCGAGCGCCACCACCACGGTGTCGCGGGTGCACCCGGCATCGGCCATGGTCCCGAGGCAGGAGAACAGCGTGGCCGCGTTCTTGGAGGCCTCGCCGGCGGGGAAGGTGAAGCGGGCGGTGCCGTAGCCGGCGTCGGCGAGCGACCGCTCCACGGTATCGCCGTAGAGGGGCCCCACGTTGGAGTCGGTCACCACGAAGGCGAGGTCGCCGCCGCAGGCGTCGCGGCACACGGCCCCCACGCGGGGCAGCAGGCCAGCGCCCACGGTGACGTCGTAGGAGCGCGACGGGGCGCTCACGGTGACGGTGCGCGTCTCGCTCATCGGTCCGCCTCCTCCTTGGCGCGGTTGCCCTCCTCGAGCAGGGCCTCCAGGGCCTCCCTGTCGCCCGCCGCGATGGCGTCGCGGTACTCGGTCAGGTGCCCGACGATCAGGTCGATCTCGTCCACGAGGTTGTCGGCGTTGGCGAGGAACAGCTCGGACCACATGGGGGCGTTGAGCGAGGCCACGCGGGTGAGGTCGCGCCACGACCCCGCCGAGAAGCCCTTGCGGCGTGCCGCCCGGGGGCTCTTGACGTAGGCGCTGCTCACCACGTGGGCGAGCTGGGAGGTGTGGGCGATCTCCTCGTCGTGCTCCTCGGGCGTGGCCACGGTGACCGACCCGAACCCGCAGGGGCCGAGCAGGCCGGCCACGCGGTCGAGCAGCGCGAGGTTCTCCACCGGGTCGCCGGGGGGCGGGCAGAGCACGAGCGGGGCGCCCTCGAAGAGGTCGGCCCGCGCGTGGGCGAAGCCCGAGTACTGGGTGCCGGCCATGGGGTGCGCGCCCACAAAGGTGAAGCCGTGCCCCGCGGCGACGGCCAGGCAGCGCTCGCAGAGGCCGCGCTTGACGCCGCAAGCGTCGATCACCACGGCGTCGGGTGAGACGAGGTGGGCGTGCTCCTCGAGCCACGCGACGGAGTGGGCCGGGTAGGTCGTGAGCACGATGAGCTCGCAGGTGCCCACGGCGTCGCCCTCGAGCTCGCCGTCGACGGTCTCCACGCGGGCGAGCTCGTAGATGGAACGGGTGCGGTTCCAGGCCAGGACCTCGGTGCCCCCGCGGTGGAGGGCCCGTGCGAAGGACCCGCCGATGAGCCCGAGGCCCACGACGCCCACGCGGCCAGGAACCACGGTCCCGCCGGCCGTCACTCGTCCTCCATGGTCACGGCCTGGCGCACGAGCTCGATGCGGCGCATGGCGTTCCTGAACTGCTTGGGGGTGAGGGCCTGGGCGCCGTCGGACCAGGCGCGCTCCGGGCGGTCGTGGACCTCGATCTCGAGGCCGTCGGCGCCCGCGGCCGTGGCCGCGAGGGCGGCCGACACCACGTAGCGGGTGTAGCCGGTGGCGTGGCTGGGGTCGCCCACCACGGGCAGGTGCGACAGGTGGTGCGCCACGGCGATGGCGTTGGTGTCGAAGGTGTTTCGCGTGCGCGTCTCGAACGTGCGCACGCCGCGCTCGCAGAGAATCACGTTCTCGTTGCCACCGGCCATGATGTACTCGGCGCTCATGAGCCACTCGTCGATGGTGGCGCTCATGCCGCGCTTGAGCAGCACGGGGCGGCGCAGCTTGCCGAGCTCCTTCAGGAGCGTGAAGTTCTGCATGTTGCGGGCGCCCACCTGGAGGACGTCGACCTCCATGTCCTCGAAGAGCTGGACGTCGCGGGCGTCCATGATCTCGGTCACCACGGGCATGTCGAGCTCGGTGCCGGCCTCGTGGAGCAGGCGCAGGCCCTCGGCGCCCATGCCCTGGTTGGCGTAGGGGGAGGTGCGGGGCTTGAAGGCGCCGCCTCGCAGCATGGTGGCGCCGGCCTCCCTGACCTCGCGGGCGATGTCGAACAGGTTGTCCCCCTCCACGGAGCAGGGGCCCGCCATCACCTGGAAGTGGCCGCCGCCGAGGAGGACGCCGTGACCGCAGTCCACCACGGTGTCGACGGGGTGGAACTTGCGGTTGGCCTGCTTGAAGGGCTCGGAGACACGGGTCACGCGCTCGATGATGTCCATGGACTCGAGCAGGAACGGGTCGATGGTGGTGGTGTCGCCGATGAGGCCCACCACGGTCTCGTTGCTGCCGCGGCTCACGTTGGTCGAGAAACCCTTGGACTCCAGCCACGAGACGACGTGGTCGAGCTGGTCCTGGGTCGCGCTCTGCCTGACTATGGCAATCATCAAGGCGCCTCCTTCTCGAAGTCTTTCAGCTTTGGTCAATCTGAGCCAACCTACCACAACCGGATGGGCCGCCCTGCCCGGGGCCGCGGCGTGTAGCGGGGCGTTTACATCGCAGGCGGCGACCGTTGCGCCCGGGCCGCCCCTCGCTCCGGGCGGGCCGATGTCTGTTATAGTGATGTCCGCACGCCGACTTAGCTCAGTGGATCAGAGCGTTCGCCTCCGGAGCGAAAGGTCGTGGGTTCGAGCCCCACAGTCGGCACCACCTGCATCTGGGGCCGGGGTCCGCGTGAGCGGGTCCCGGCCTTTTCCGTACGCCCGAGGCGCCGAGAGGAGACGCGAGGTGACAGACGAACGAGCTGCGGGGGGCTCCCCTCCCCCCGTCGACCCCACGCCCGACGGCGGCCTCACGGACGCCCAGGCCGCCCGCAGACTCGCCGAGGGGCGCGGCAACCGCGACACATCGGCCGGGACGCGCTCCACGGCCGACATCGTGCGCTCCAACCTGTGCACGCTCTTCAACGCCGTCAACGTGGCGCTCGCCGCCCTCGTGTTCACGACGGGCTCCTACCGCAACATGCTCTTCCTGCTCGTGGTCGCCGCGAACGCCGCCATCGGCATCTTCCAGGAGCTCCGCAGCAAGCGGGCGCTCGACCGCCTCACCATCCTCGCCGCCCGGCCCGTGCGGGTGCGTCGGGACGGCAGGGAGGTGGAGGTCCCGGCCGACGACGTGGTGCTGGGCGACCTCGTGCTCCTCGCCCACGGGGCCCAGGTGCCCTGCGACTGCCTCGTGCGCGAGGGCTCGTGCCTCGTCAACGAGTCGCTGCTCACCGGCGAGTCGAGGCCCCAGGCCAAGGCGCCCGGCGACACGCTGCTCTCGGGCTCCTTCGTCGTGTCGGGCTCCGTCTGCGCCCAGGCCACGGCCGTGGGGCCGGACTCCTTCGCCGCCCGCATCGGCGCCGAGGCCAAGACGGCCAAGCCGGTCAACTCCCAGATCATGACCACCCTGCGCTTCATCGTGCGCCTGGGCACCTGGGTGCTCGTCCCCGTGGGCCTGGCGCTGTTCCTGCGCTCCTACCTCACGGGGGACGGCTGGTCCTCGTCGGTGCTCACCACCGTGGCCGCCGTCGTGGGCATGATCCCCCAGGGGCTCATCCTGCTCACGTCCACGGTGCTCGCCGTGGCCACGGTGCGCCTCGCCGAGCGGGACGTGCTCGTGCAGCAGCTCTACTGCATCGAGACCCTGGCGCGGGTGGACGTCCTCTGCCTGGACAAGACCGGCACCATCACCTCGGGCGCCATGACCGTGCGCGAGCTCGTCCCGGTGGGGGGCACCCGCGAGGCGGCCCTCGTGGCCCTCGCCTCCGTCATGGCCGCCAACGCCGGCGACGCCAACGAGACGGCCCGCGCCTTCCTCTCCTTCCTCGAGGGGAAGGGGGTCTCCGCCGAGCCCGCCGTGCGCGC
>CBCSOI010000131.1:0-4938 GCA_965141595.1 uncultured Atopobiaceae bacterium
AAGCTGGCCGGCGAGCGGGCCGTGGCCGAGGGCTGCCCCCGCAGCTTCATCGTGCGCACCGCCTGGCTCTACGGCACCCGCGGCAAGAACTTCGTCCGCACCATGGTGGGCCTCGGCCGCACCCACGACAAGGTGACCGTGGTGTCGGACCAGCACGGCAGCCCCACCTTCGCCGGCGACCTGGCCCACGAGATCCTGGCGCTGCTGGGCACCGAGAACTACGGCGTCTACCACGCTACCAACGACGGCGCCACCACCTGGGACGAGTTCGCCCGCCGCATCATGGCCAACGCCGGCCTCGACTGCGAGGTCGTGGGCTGCACCACCGAGGAGTGGGGCGCCCCGGCCCCCAGGCCCGCCTGGTCCATCCTCGACAACAAGCGCCTGCGCGACACCATCGGCGACGAGATGCGCAGCTGGGACGTGGCGCTCGACCGGTACATGGAGGACGTGGAGCTCTAGCGCCCGGCGCGGCCCCACCCCGTAAGAAAGGAACCCCGTGAAGACCTACCTCGTGACCGGCGGCGCCGGTTTCATCGGATCCAACTTCGTTCTGCACATGCTGGCCTCCCACGACGATGTCCGCATCGTCAACGTGGACCTGCTCACCTATGCCGGCAACTTGGAGAACCTCTCCTCCGTGGCCGACGACCCGCGCTACGCCTTCGTGCAGGCCGACATCGCCGACCGCGCCGCCATGGCCGCGGTCTTCTCCGAGTACGACCCCGACTACGTGGTGAACTTCGCGGCCGAGAGTCACGTGGACCGCTCCATCGAGGACCCGGCCGCGTTCGCCCGCACCAACGTCATGGGAACCGTGTGCCTGCTCGACCTCGCCCGCGAGGCCTGGGCGCTGCCCGAGGGCGGCTTCCGCGAGGGCGTGAAGTTCCTGCAGGTCTCCACCGACGAGGTCTACGGCACCCTCTCCCTCGACGAGCCCGACACGTTCTTCACCGAGGAGACGCCCCTCTCGCCCCACTCGCCCTACTCGGCGTCCAAGGCCTCGGCCGACATGTTCGTGGTGGCTTACCACGACACCTTCGGCCTGCCGGTGAACATCACCCGTTGCTCCAACAACTACGGGCCCTACCAGTTCCCGGAGAAGCTCATCCCCCTCATGATCAACAACGCCCTGCACCACGAGAGCCTGCCGGTGTACGGCGACGGCCTCAACGTGCGTGACTGGCTCTACGTGGAGGACCACTGCCGCGCCATCGACGCCGTGATTGCGGAGGGCCGCGACGGCGAGGCCTACAACGTGGGCGGCCACAATGAGCGCAGCAACGCCTATATCGTGGACACCGTGGTCTCCGAGGTCTCCCGCGCCACCGACGACCCCGAGATCACCGGCGACCTGATCGTGCACGTGGCCGACCGCCTGGGCCACGACCGCCGCTACGGCATCGACCCCGCCAAGATCGGCGAGGAGCTCGGCTGGACGCCCGAGACCCGCTTCGAGGACGGCATCGTGGCCACCATCCAGTGGTACCTGGCCAACGGCGAGTGGATGGACCATGTGACCAGCGGCGCCTACCAGGACTACTACCAGGAGATGTACGGCGACCGCGAGCGTATCGACGGAGAAGAGGACTAGCGCCATGAAGGGCATCATCCTGGCCGGCGGCTCCGGCACCCGGCTCTACCCGCTGACCGAGGTCACATCCAAGCAGCTGCTCCCGGTCTACGACAAGCCCATGATCTACTACCCGCTCTCCGTCCTCATGCTGGCGGGCATCCGCGACATCCTGGTCATCTCGACCCCCGCGGACCTGCCCAACTTCCAGCGCCTGCTGGGCGACGGCAGCCGCTTCGGCGTGAGGCTCTCCTACGCCGAGCAGCCCGAGCCCAACGGCCTGGCCCAGGCCTTCGTCATCGGCGCCGACTTCGTGGCCGGCGAGCCCTGCGCCCTGGTGCTGGGGGACAACATCTTCTACGGCGAGGGCCTGCGCAAGCTCCTGCTCGAGGCCGCGGGGCGCGCCGAGACCGAGGGCGGCGCCACGGTGTTCGGCTACCACGTGGAGGACCCGGAGCGGTTCGGCGTGGTGGAGTTCGACGACGACTACAACGCCGTGTCCATCGAGGAGAAGCCGGCGGAGCCCAAGAGCAGCTACGCCGTGACGGGGCTCTACTTCTACGACGGTCGGGTGGCCGACATGGCGGCCCGGGTGGAGCCCAGCGCCCGCGGCGAGTACGAGATCACCGACCTCAACCGCATGTACCTGGAGGAGGGCGCCCTCAACGTGGTGACGCTGGGCCGCGGCTTCGCCTGGCTGGACACCGGCACCATGGAGAGCCTCTTCGACGCCACGGACTTCGTGCGCGCCGTGGAGCGCAGCCAGGGCCTGCCGGTGTGCGTGCCCGAGGAGGTGGCCTTCGAGAACGGCTGGATCGACTCCGACCAGCTCATGGAGGCCGCCGGCCGCTACGGCAAGAGCGAGTACGGCCGGCACCTGCGCCAGGTGGCCGAGGGCCGGCTGGTGCCGCACCACAGGACGGTGTAGGCGGGGCGGGTCCCAGGTTGGCACCTGGGCCCCCAGCTCGGCACCTGGGCCCCTAGGTCGGCACCTGAACGCGGTTGAGGGCGACCCCTCCCGCACCTGAACGCGGTTGAGGGCGGATTTGCCGTCCCTGAATGCACTCGAGGGCGACTTTTGGCACGGAACGGTGCCGGGAGTCGCCCTCAGTCGTTTTCAGGTGGGAGGGGGGGATGGGGTGCGGGCATGCGGGTTGGGTATGTTTGACGACTCCTCGATCGCTGATGATTCATATACAATATCAATCCGATAAAGAACGCGAAAGCGCATCCTGACCAAAGTTGTATCTTGTGCCGTTTGTCGAGACCACTATTATTAAGAGCTCAGATAAGACGGATTTATTTATACTAATTGGCGTTTAGTATAAATAAGACGTGCCAAATCGGGCTCTTATTGCTGCTGGATATGGCTTTGGGAGGCTCGCCATGCCCTATGATGACCTGACGAAACTGTTCCATAAAGATGTGTCTTCCGATAGGTATCGCGCAAACGAGGAGAAGGCGCGTGAGAGACTGTTTGCCGAATCGACCTTCAGGACGGGGATTGTTTTCGACGACAACGAGCTCTTTCTTGCGGTACCACGAGAGCTCACCGTGCTTCTTGAGCGTGTCCTTAGGCGGGAACGCAAGGTCTCCGCCGAGTTCAAACGGCTTCCATCGATTGCTCGCGGCGCATTCATACGCAACCTCATCATCGACGAGGTGGTGGGGTCAAATGGGATCGAGGGCGTGCGCAGTACGCGTCGTCAAGTGAGCGACGCTCTCGACGAGGTCCGGCATGGAGATGCCTCCAGTACCGTGCAGGCAAAGCGCTTCATGGAGTTTGCGAACCTCTACCTCGGGTTGAGCGAGGAGACGTCGGAGATGCCACGCACTCCGGAGGAGATCCGTGCCGTCTACGACAGGGTGATGGATGGGGAGGACCTGGGGAGTAACGCCCCTGACGGCAGGCTGTTCAGGAAGGACCCGGTGGACATCGTCGATGGCCGGGAGAAGGTCGTTCATATCGGCGTGAACCCCGAGAGCCGCATCATAGAGATGATGGAGGCCATGCTCGCACTTCAAGAAAACGAAGAGGTTCCAGAGCTTTACTCAGCCGTGATGGCCCATTACGTGTTCGAAGCGGTGCACCCGTTCTACGACGGAAACGGGCGTACGGGCCGTTACCTACTTGCACTGGCCCTGAGCGCGCCGCTTTCTATCAGTACGGCACTGTCGCTCTCCCGCGTCATTGCCGAGAACAAGGAGCCCTACTACCGAGCATTTAAAAGCGTGCAGATGCCCATGAATCACGGAGAGCTTACATTCTTTGTCATGCGCATGCTCGAGTACATTCTAGAGGCCCAGGCGAGCAATATGGAAAGCTTGGAGCTCGGTCAAGACCAGATGAAGGCGGCTGGGGATGCGGCAAGGGCGGCTGCGGCTGCCGGATGTGTTAGCGACAGGGAGGCCGACCTTCTCTTCCAGTTTGCCCAGGTGCAGCTATTTGCATGGACCCCCGAGGTGCTGCTTGCAGATGCCGCCTCCTATCTCGGACTTACGAAACAGATGGCTCGAAAGCATTTGAGTGGGCTGGAGGAGAAGGGGCTCATAGAGTCGATTTCTCATAGGCCTTTGAAGTTCCAACTGTCGCGCGAAGGGCAGGCCCTAATGGGGCTGAAGAGGTAAGGGGCAGATGAGACAGGCAGGATGATTTGATATCCGGCCTGTTATGGGCGAATTTTCCACTCTAGGGCGATTCACTGCATCTACCAGCTGCGTTATCGATTTTCGAGGAATCTCATTATCGCTTTTCGAGAATCACGTCGGAGCTTACGGCGGGCAGTCAGGTGGCTTGCTTAGATGGTGTTATGTAGGTCTATGCGACGCTTTGCAACGTTAGGCACCGCTATGGGATCGTGCTGCCTTGGTTACGACCTCGCGTTCGTCTTTGCGGGGTTGCCGTCGCCCGTTGAGGGTTTCATCAACCGCAACGAGTCAACCGCAGCGAGCCGGCCTTCTTGAGGCATGCGCTCCCCTTAACTTTGGGGCCGGCGTCTGTGGGGATGGCCTTGAGTGCCATCGAGGAGATGTTGATGCTGACGGGCGTCGAGGTCGCTCCGGGGGCGCTCGATGCCATGGCCGAGGCCTCCGCCGGCTACCCCTTCATGATTCAGATTGTGGGCTATCGGGCCTGGCGGGAGGCGAAGCGGCGCAACCCGGAGAATGGAAACGTCATCCAGCTCGACGATGTGACAAGGGCCCTGCCTGCGTCGCGGCGGCGCTTTGAGGCCAGAGTGATCGAGCCTGCACGTGCGGGGCTGTCGGAGCGGAGCCTGGCCCATCTGGAAACCATGGCGGGGTTGGCGGCCGGCGACGGTGCTGCGCGGTCTTCCGAGGTGGCAGAGTCCAGGGGTGGGACCGCC
>CBCSOI010000132.1:0-4934 GCA_965141595.1 uncultured Atopobiaceae bacterium
CGCCGAGTTCGACGAGAACGGCAAGGTGCTGTCGGTCGAGGAGAAGCCCGCGCATCCGAAATCCAACTACGCGATCACCGGTCTGTATTTCTACGACAAGCGGGTGGTCGAGCTGGCAAAGCAGGTGCGCCCGTCGGCCCGCGGCGAGCTCGAGATCACGGACCTCAACCGCATGTACCTCGACGACAAGCGCCTCAAGGTGCAGCAGCTCGGCCGCGGCTTCGCCTGGTTCGACACCGGCACCATCGACCGCCTCTTCTCCGTGGGCGAGTACATCCGCTCCGTTCAGGAGGCCACGGGCGTCAAGGTCGCCGCACTCGAGGAGATCGCCTACGACGCCGGCTGGATCCGCCGCGCCCAGCTCCTCAAGCTCGCCGACGGCCTCAAGAAGACCGAGTACGGCCACTACCTCGAGAAGATCGCCCTCTCCACGCGCCGCTAGGTCGCACGGGACAACCGTTCGAACGGACGGGCCCGCACCCCTCCTGTGAGGTGCGGGCCCGTTCTCTTCCCCGGGGATGCGGGGGGGGGGTCAGTCGGTGGGGAAGGCCTTGACCTCGGTGCCGGGGAAGAGCGGCGCCTCCCCGCTCTCCACCGCATAGGGGGAGAGGGCGTCGACCACGAGGCGGCAGCGCTCCGGCAGGACGCGGGCGGTGAAGGAGTCCACCTCGTGGTCCAAGGGGTCGCCGTCTATCTGCATGGGTATGGGGCGGCTCGACGTGATGGTCGCCTCCCTGGCCCTGAACCGCTCGATGGACGGGCGCCCCAGGTTGGTGCCGTGGCGGTCGATGAGGCCCAGGAACAGAGGTTTCAGCAGCCCCACGGCGTCAGGGGACTCCAGGACGATGATGTCGAGGAGGCCGTCGTCGAGGCGGGAGTCGGGCACGATCTCGAGATCGCCCTGGAGCATGGCGCTGTTGGCGGCGATGCAGGCGATGCCGTCGCGCACGAAGGTCTCGCCGTCGGCCTCCACGGTGAAGGTGACCAGCGGCGGGTTGGGGTTGCCCACGGCCGCCATGAGGTAGGCGGCCTGGCCCATGGCCTTCTTGTTGGGCACGGCGGCGCGCATGAGCTCGGCGTCGAACCCGGTGCCGCTCATGAGGGTGAAGCCCGCGCGGCGCCCGTGGCCGTCGGGGCCCCTCCAGCACACCTCACCGAGGTCGCACTCCATGGTCCGGCCGATGCGGCAGGCGCGGGCGAGGGCCGCCGGCTCGGGGGAGTTCCCGAGGCTGGCGAAGAACAGGTTGGCCGTTCCCGAGGGGAAGACGCAGACGTTCACCCGGTGGCGGCGTAGGGCGTAGAGGAGCGACGCCACGGTGCCGTCGCCGCCCGACACCACCACGAGGTCGAAGTCGTCGGCGTCCGCCACGGCCTCGTCGGCGTCCCAGTGGGCTGCGAGCGACCGGAACTCGCAGCGGTCACCGCCGTGGAGGAGGCTCCGCTCGAACAGGTACACGGCGTCCGAACCGAACCCCGACGCCCCGTTGTGCACTATCAGGGTCCTCATGGCTCCCCCTCTTGCCGTGGGGCCGCACTCGCCGCGGCCTCGCCCGTCGGTCTAGTATAGGGTTCGGCCCCGCACGGGGCCGAGCAGCCAGCCCACGCCCCGCCGGTCCCTGCGCGGGACAGGTCAGAAGGAACCCCATTGTTCATAGACAGCGCCACCGAGCTCGCCTCGTTCTGCGGGAGAGCCGCGTCCTCGCCCATGCTCGCCCTCGACACCGAGTTCCTGCGGGAGCGCACCTTCCGCCCGCAGCCCTGTGTCCTCCAGGTGGGCACCCACGACGAGCAGGCGGCCGTGGACGTCATCGCGCTCACGGGGGAGGCGCTCGCGCCCCTGCGCGACCTCCTGTTCGACCGCGCCCGGGTCAAGGTGCTGCATGCCTGCGGCCAGGACCTCGAGATCTTCCAGATCCTGTTCGGCGACATACCCGAGCCGGTCTTCGACACCCAGGTGGCTGCCGCGTTCGTGGGGCACCGCCTGCAGATGGGCTACGGCGCCCTCGTCGAGTCGGTGTGCGGCGTGCACCTGCCCAAGACCGAGAGCCTGACCGACTGGACGCGGCGCCCCTTGGACCCGGAGCAGGTGTCCTACGCCGAGGACGACGTGCGATACCTGCCCGCCGTCTACGACGACCTCGTGGCCGAGCTCGTGCGCCTCGACCGCCTCACCTGGGTGCTCCCCGAGATGGAGGCCCTCGTCGCAAAGGCGCGCTGCGCCAGCGACCCCGAGGACGCGTTCCGTCACGTGAAGCGCGTGGGCACCTTGAACGGCCGTCAGCTTGCGGTCTGCCGGGAGGTGGCCGCCTGGCGGGAGCGCAAGGCGTCGCAGCGCGACGTTCCGCGCAAGTGGCTGCTCTCCGACGAGGTCGTGATAGAGGTGTCCAAGCGCATGCCCCGCACCCAGGAGCGCCTGCGCCGTGTGAGGGGCACGGCGCAGCTCAAGGAGAAGGACGGCGACGCCATCGTCCTGGCCGTGCGCCGCGGCATGTCGTGCCCGCAGGACCGCTGGCCCAAGGTCGTGCACCGCGCCCGGCCCACCCAGGAGTCCGAGAGCGTGGTCGACCTCATGAACGCCATGGTGCGCCTCGTGGCCGAGCGCGAGTCCATCGCCCCCCAGCTCGTCTCCGGTCGCGACGACCTGATGGCGTTCCTCGACGATCCCGCGTCCTCGAGGCTGGGGGAGGGGTGGCGCCGCGACCTCATGGGCGGCCTGCTGTCCGACCTCCTCGCGGGGCGCGCCGGCCTCACGGTGAAGGACGGGCGTGTGGAGCTCCTCTGATCCTCTGCAGGTTGTATAGAACAGGTGTTCGGTTACGCGCACTGGGCTATACTTGGGAGACCGTCAGGGTCGGAAGGTCCGGCCCTCGTACCCGAGGAGTGATGACGCATGCCCCTGTACTACCCCATGGGGTTCGACTCCGGCTACCTTCTCCTGGTGGTCGTCTCGCTCGTCCTGGGCTTCGCCACCCAGCACTACATCGACAGCACCTACAAGCGCTGGAGCAAGGTCCCCGTTCCGGGCGGCCGCTCCGGCGCCTCCATCGCCCGCTCCATGCTCGAGGCCGACGGCGTGGACGGCGTCGGCATCGAGGTCGTCCCCGGCGAGCTCACGGACCACTTCGACCCCCGCGACAACTCCCTGCACCTGTCCCAGGCCAACCTCTCCGGCGCCTCCGTGGCGTCCGCCGCGGTCGCCTGCCACGAGGCGGGCCATGCCGTGCAGTACGACAAGGGCTACGTGCCCGGTCGCATCCGCACGGCTCTGGTCCCCATCGTCAACTTCGCGAGCAACATCTGGATGATCGTGCTCATCGTCGGCATCTCCATGTCGTTTGCCGGCCTCATCGACCTCGCCATCATCCTGTTCGCGGCCTCCGTGCTCTTCCAGCTCGTCACGCTCCCCGTGGAGTTCGACGCCTCGAGGCGCGCCCTCGTGTACCTCAGGACGGCCGGGTTCGACGGCGAGGTCGTCGCGGGCGCCCGCAAGGTGCTCACCGCCGCCGCCCTCACCTATGTCGCGGCGGCCCTCGTGTCGTGCCTGCAGCTGCTCTACCTGCTCGGTGTCAGCGGCAGGAGGGACTGAGGTGGCGGTCCGCCCCCTCTCGGTGTCGGCGGCCGTCGGGCTCGCCAAGCGCACCGTCGAGGACATCCCCCAGATCCAGGTCATCGGCGAGGTAAGCGGCTTCCGAGGCCCCAACGCCCGCAGCGGCCACTGCTACTTCTCCGTCAAGGACGAGTCGGCTGCCATGGACGTCATCGTGTGGCGCGGCGTCTACCAGGGGTCCGGCGTGCAGCTGCGCGACGGCCTCGAGGTGACCATGAGCGGCTCGTTCCAGGTGTACGAGCGCTCGGGGCGCCTGAGCTTCGTGGCCCGGCGCCTCTCCCTCGCGGGGGAGGGCCTCCTGCGCCAACGGGTGGCCGAGCTCGCCCGGCGCCTCGAGGCCGAGGGTCTCATGGACCCCGCGCGCAAGCGCCCCGTGCCTGCCTTCTGCGAGCGCGTGTGCGTGGTGACCTCGCTCTCCGGCGCCGTCATCGACGACGTCAAGCGTACGCTGGCCCGCCGCAACCCCCTCGTGCGCATCGAGGTCGTGGGCTGCTCCGTGCAGGGGCCCGAGGCGCCGGTCACCATCGTGGAGGGCCTGCGGGTGGCCGCGGCGGCGGCGCCGGATGCCGTGCTGCTCGTGCGCGGCGGTGGCTCCTTCGAGGACCTCATGGCCTTCAACGACGAGTCCGTGGCCCGCGCCGTGGCCGCGTGCCCGGTCCCGGTGGTCACGGGCATCGGCCACGAGCCCGACCACTCCATCGCGGACGCCGTGGCGGACCGCCGCTGCTCGACCCCCACGGCCGCCGCCGAGTCCGTGGCGCCCGACACCGCGTCGCTCACGGCCGCCCTGGACCGCTGGGGCCAGCGGCTCGCCTCCTCCTTCACGCACCGTGTGGAGGGGGAGTCCCACGCCCTCGACGCCCTCGCCGGCCGCATGGGGCAGGCCTTGGGCGCGCGCCTCTCGCTCGAGGCGGCGCGTGTGGAGGCCCTCGCGGCCCGGCCGGTGCTCTCGGGCCCCGAGGCCGTCGTGGACGCCCGGCGCGCCACGGTGGAGCTCATGGCCGACGACCTCGCGGGGGCCATGGAGGGCCTCCTCAAGGCCCAGGGGGCGTCCGTCGACGTCCAGGGCTCGCGTCTCGGGCGGGCCGCCCCGGCGGTCACCGCGCCGTCCCTGTCGGCGCTGGAGTCGCTCTCCGGCCGGCTCTGCCGCGCGGCCCCGTCCGTGACACGCCGCGGCGAGGAGGCCGTGAGGCGCATGGCGGCCTCCCTCGAGGCCCTCTCGCCACTCAAGGTCATCGCCCGCGGCTACGCCATCGTGCGCGGCCCCGACGGCGCGGTGGCGAGCTCCGTCGCCTCGCTCTCGCCCGGCGACAGCGTCGCCGTCGCG
>CBCSOI010000133.1:0-4928 GCA_965141595.1 uncultured Atopobiaceae bacterium
GCTTCTCGCTTGTCATGGGTCCCCTCTCAGCGGGCGGCGGGTCAGGCAGGCCCGAGCCCGACCACGGCCGTCACGGACTTCATCGGCACCATCAGCAGGCTGTCGGTCAGCGCGACGCCCAGGCGCCGGCCGGCGTCCAGGGCGTCGAGCAGGGCGGGCTGCACCGCCAGCGGCAGGTCCCCGTAGCCGGGGCTGTAGCGGCGCGGGGCCACGCGGCCCGAGGCCACGGCCCAGGCGTCCACGGCGGCGTTGCAGGCGTCGGCGCCCTGCTCCACGAGGTCGATGGCGCAGGCGTCGTAGACGAGCGCGCCCACCGGGTCGCGGCCGGTGTCGCGGGCGGCCACGGCGTCGGGACCGGGGCCGCAGGTCACGGCCAGGAGCGCCACGGCCCGGGCGCCCTCGAGCAGCACCTCCATGGAGCGGCCGGGCAGCACCAGGCCCGTGCCGGCCACCGCGAAGCCCTCGGGGCCCGGCGCCACGGGACACACGCGCCACACCCAGCGGGGGCGCACCTCGGCGGCGGCGCGGGCCATGACGGCCGAGAGGCGCCCCTCGAGCTCGGGGCCCAGCTCCTGACCCCGGTGTCCCAGGTAGCGGAGCACCTCCGAGCGGTCGGGCGAGAACGACCCCGCGCCCGCGAGGATGCCCGTGGCCGGGGCGGGGATGGCGCTCATCGGCCCTCGCCGCGCGCGGCGGCGGCGCAGGCGGCGGCCACCTCGGGACGGTTCATGGTGTAGACGTGCAGGCCGTCCACACCGTGGGCCGCGAGGTCGGCGAGCTGCTCGCAGGCGTACTCCACGCCGGCCGCGCGCAGGGCCTCGGGGTCGTCCTCGTAGCGGGCCAGGAGCTTGACCACCGCCGTGGGGAGGCTCGCCGCGCACATGAAGACCATGCGGCTCACCTGGGACTTGGACATGAACGGCATGATGCCGAACGTCACAGGCACCGTGATGCCCGCACGGTCGCACCGGTCGCGGAAGCGGTAGGCGACCTCGTTGTCAAAGAAGAGCTGGGTCACGAGGAAGCTCGCTCCGGCATCCTGCTTGGCGCGGAGGTAGGCCACGTCCACCTCGGGGTCCAGGCACGAGATGTGCCCCTCGGGATAGGCGGCCGCTCCCACGCAGAAGCCCTCCTCCACGAGGAGGGGGATCATGTCGCTGGCGTACTCGAAGTCACCGGGCTCCACATCGGGCCGCGGGTCGCCGCGGAGGGCCAGGACATTGCGGATCCCGGCGGCGCGCATCTCGGCGCACTTCTCGGCCAGGGCCGCACGGGTGAGCCCCTGGCAGGTGAGGTGGGCCACCGTGGGGATGCCGTGGTCGCGCTGGATCATGGAGGCGACCTCCACGGTGGGGCCGGCGTTGCCCGAACCGCCAGCGGAGTAGGTCACCGAGACGAACGCGGGGTCGAGGGGCGTGAGCTCGGCTGCCAGGGAGCGGGCCTCCTCGGCGGAGAGCTCCCCCTTGGGCGGGAAGATCTCGAACGAGACGGGCTGCTTGAAGTCGCGGAATATCTGGGCGACGGTGCGGTCTGCGGGCATGGCGGCTCCTCCGGGCACGGCGGCGTTTTGCCTAGGGTAGGCCATGGGGGGCCGAAGACGGGGCGGTTGCAACGAAGCCGAAAAGGGGCGTGGCGCACACACTCGACCCCGGGTCCGTGCCGGGGCCGCCGCGAAGGGTCTCCGATGCGCGATGAAAACGCGAAAGCCCTCCAGTGCGCGATTTCATCGCCACGAACGGCCTCCAGTGCGCGATTCTCGGCCCGTTTCACGCACTCGAGGCCGCTCACGGCAGTTTGGCCGCGCATCGGGGGCCTTTCGCGCCATCGTCACGCACTCGGGGCCGTTCGCTGCGAGCATGTCGCGCACTGGAGGCCTTTCGCGCTCGCGTCGCGCCATCGTCGCGCATCCACGGCCACTCGCGGCGCAACGGCCGCGCACTCGGGGCCGCTCGCGCCCGCGTAGCGCCCCCGTCACGCATCGGAGGCCGTTTGCAGCGTGCATGTCGCGCATCCGCGCCCGCCGCCCCACGAAAAAGGCCCCGCCGCGGGCGCATCCGCGGCGGGGCCGTGCGACCGGGGGCCGGGCGGCCCTTCCCTCCTGGGCGGCCTCCCGCTACCTCACCACGAGAAAGTACAGGATGACCAGCGCGCCCAGGGCGATGCGGTACCAACCGAAGGGCTGGAAGTCGTGCCTGCGCACGAAGTCCATGAGGAACCGGATGGCCAGGATCGACACCACGAAGGCCACGATGCAGCCCACGGCCAGCACGGAGCCGCCGGCGGCCGTGAGGGCGTTGCCCGCCAGGAAGTACTTGACCAGGCGCAGCACGGAGGCGCCGAACATCACGGGGATGGCCAGGTAGAAGGTGAACTCGGCGGCCACGGTGCGGGTGCAGCCCAGGAGCAGGCCGCCGATGATGGTGGAGCCGGAGCGCGACGTGCCGGGCACGAGCGACAGGATCTGGAAGCAGCCGATGCCCACGGCGCGCCTCATATCAAGCTGGGAGATGTCCTGCACGGGCTGGTCGGCGTCGGCGAGCTCGGCCTTGGTGGCCTGGGGCAGCACGGCCTCCTCCTGCACCTTGAGGTGCTTGGGGCGCGGGGCGTCGGCCAGCTCCGCGGCACGGGCCATGGCGCGGCCCTCGCGCACGTGCTCGATGACGATGAAGATCACGCCGTAGACGATGAGGGCGGCGGCGATGACGAACGGGCCGGAGAGGTGCTCCTCCATCCAGTCGTCCAGCGGGATGCCCACCACGGCCGCGGGGATGCAGGCCACCACGATCTTGCCCCAGAGCGACCACGTGCCGCGGCGCTCCTCGGGCGTCTTGGACAGGGCGAAGGGGTTGAGCTGCCGGAAGTACAGCACACACACGGCCAGGATGGCCCCCAGCTGGATGACCACGAGGAACATGTTCCAGAAGTCCTCGGAGACGTCCAGCGACACGAACTGGTCGAGGAGCAGCATGTGCCCCGTGGAGGAGATGGGCAGCCACTCCGTGACGCCCTCCACCAGGCCGAACAGTGCCGCCTTGAGCAACTCGACGATGTCCACGCTCACTCCTTAGCCATCGTTGGCACCCGCAGGCTCGTCCACGGGCAACCGGTTCCGGGTCTATCCATGATGGACCTCGGGCTGGTATGTGATTTCCTTTTCACCGTTTCTCTTGAGCCACACACCCGTGCGGACTTTCAGGCGGCGTAGAATTTTGCCCGTCGGACGCGCCGCCAGCCGGCGCCATCGCTCGGCCCCCGGGCCGATAAGGAGGGTCAGGGTTTCGTACAAGGATATGGGCTACAAGCTGGTCTTCGTCTCGCTCGACGGCTCCGAGCAGCAGAGGGACGTGCTCGAGCGCGCCATCACCGTCGCCGTGAACAACGGCGCCAAACTCGTGGTGGGCCACGTCGTGGACACCTCGGCCCTCGAGGCCGCCGGCGAGCCCCACGACGGCTTCGTCGAGAGGCGCACCGCCGCGTTCAAGGAGTCCGTGGCCCCGGTGCTCGAGGAGGCCCGCGCCCACGGCGGCCTGGAGGAGTACGAGGTCCTGGTGGAGCTCGGCCGCGTGCGCGAGACCCTCAAGGACAAGATGCTCGACGCCGTGCACCCGGACATCGTGGTGTGCGGGGCCCGCGGGCTCTCCAGCATCAAGTACGCGCTCCTCGGCTCCATCTCCACCTTCCTGGTGCGCGAGAGCGCCTGCGACGTGCTGGTGGTCAAGTAGGCCCCGACACAGGCCCTGGCCCCTCGCCGGGACGATTCCGCCGCGGCCCGCACGGCCGCGATAACCGGGCCCCGCGGGGTGGTGCGCGCGCGGGCCGGCCCGGGGGGGTTTCCCTGGCCCCGCCGCCCCCCGGCCCGGGGGCGGCGCCGGGGCCCTATGCAAAATCATGAGTACCGTTTGGTAGAGACCGGTGGAAGCGGGGCGCAACACGGTGCCCTGTTTTTCCAGCGTGCGGCATATCGTTTGATGTTTATGCAATTCCCGCCGGTTAAGGCATATGCGGAGTTCATGGACATTTCTGAATGAGTGTATGGTTGCAGGACCCGGGACGCCCCTGCCCCGGGTCCTGCGGGCGTCGCCCGCCCGGCGCCGGACCGCACCCCGGGAGGCGCCCCTCGCCGGCCCACGCGGCCGCGAGCCCCTGTCCCCAACCGGAGGAGTGTGGCATGGAGAGACCTTCGATCGCGTCGCGCCTTCTCGGCACGGCCCTCGCGCTGCTGCTCGCGGGCGCACTCGTGCCCTGCAGCGCCCTCGCCGACGCCGACGCCCCCGAGGCCGACCTTTCGGAGCTCCAGGAGCGCATCGAGTCGTCCGGCGCCGCGTTCGACGAGGCCACCGCCAAGGCCGCCGAGCTCGAGCAGCAGGCTGCCGAGAACCAGAAGCGCATCGACGAGGTGCAGGCGCAGCTTCCCGAGCAGCGCGAGAAGGCCTCGGCCGCCATCAACGCCAGCTACAAGATGCACCAGGACACTCCGGGCCTGCTGGGCCTCGTGCTCTCGTCCAACGACTTCAACGAGTTCCTCACCACCATCACCTACCTCAACGCCGTCGAGGACCACAACGTGGACCAGGTCCAGCGCCTGGCCGACCTCCAGGAGGAGCTCGACCGCAACCAGAGCGAGCTCGACCAGAAGCTCTCCGAGGCAGAGCAGCAGAAGAAGGAGGCCGAGACCGCGCTCCAGGAGGCCAAGGCCGCCCGCGAGGAGGCCCAGCGCCAGGCCGAGGAGAAGGCCCGCCGCGAGGCCGAGGAGGCCGCCGCTGCCGTGGCCGCCGCCCAGGCCCAGGCCCAGACCGGTCAGGAGTCCCAGCCCGCCGCCGCACCCTCCCAGGCCACGCCCGGCCCCGTCGACTGGAGCCAGGACAAGCAGGCCTTCGTGAGCCACTGGGCCCCGCGCATCGACGCCTACCTCGCCGGCTCGCCCCTCG
>CBCSOI010000134.1:0-4909 GCA_965141595.1 uncultured Atopobiaceae bacterium
CTGCGGGCCCGGCAGATCTTGCGGGCGCCCTCCGGCCCGATGCCCGGCACCCGCAGGAGCTCCTCCTTGGAGGCGGTGTTGACCTCCACGGGGAACTCGTCGATGTGGGCGAGGGCCCAGGCGAGCTTGGGGTCCACGTCCAGGTCCAGGAACGGGGCATCGGGGCTCACGAGCTCGTCAGCCGTGAAGCCGTAGAAACGCATGAGCCAGTCCGCCTGGTAGAGGCGGTGCTCGCGACGCAGGGGCACAGGGGTCTCGGGGTGGGGGAGCCGGCCGTCCTCCACCACCGGCATGTAGGCCGAGAAGAACACGCGCTTGAGACCGTAGGTGGTGTAGAGCGAGGTGGACAGCTTGAGGATGTGGTTGTCGTCCTCCGGCGAGGCTCCGACGATGAGCTGGGTGGACTGCCCCGCCGGGGCGAACGGGGCCGGGGAGCCGGGCGTGCGGCGGCCTCGCCCCCGGAGGCCGCGGCCGCCGGGGAGGTCCCTGCGCGCCGGCGGGAGCTCGGGCCTCACCGTGGAGAGGTGCGAGCCGCCGCCCAGGTAGCCGGGGCCCGTGGCGCCGAGGAGGCGTTCCTGCTCCATGGTGTCCCTGATCTGGCGCATGGGGGAGAGCACCGTTCCGGCGCGCTTCTCGGGGCAGAGGGTCTCCAGCGACCCGGAGCTGGGGAGCTCGATGTTCACGGAGATGCGGTCCGCCAGACGCCCGAGGGCGTCGAGGAGCTCGGGGGAGGCGCCGGGTATGGCCTTGGCGTGGATGTAGCCGTTGAAGCGGTGCTCCTCGCGCAGGAGCCGGAGGACCTCGATCATGCGCTCGCACGTGCGGTCCGGGCTGCCGAGCACCCCCGAGCTCAGGAAGAGCCCCTCGATGTAGTTGCGCCGGTAGAAGTCGACGGTGAGCTGTGCGAGCTCC
Source organism: uncultured Atopobiaceae bacterium (assembly GCA_965141595.1). Classification (GTDB taxonomy): domain Bacteria; phylum Actinomycetota; class Coriobacteriia; order Coriobacteriales; family Atopobiaceae; genus Granulimonas. Next base: position 913 of record CBCSOI010000134.1, read on the forward strand.
GCGGGCTCGAACGTGGCCGTGGCGTGGGGGTTGGAGCGGCGGTTGACGCAGTAGGCGCAGTCGTAGGAGCAGGCGTTGGACATGAGGACCTTGAGCAGGGTGACGCAGCGGCCGTCCGGCGTGAAGCTGTGACAGCACCCCGCGACGCTCGCCGCGCCGAGGGACCCTTTCCGCGGCGCGCGGTCCACCCCCGACGACGTGCACGCGGCGTCGTACTTGGCGGCGTCAGCCAGAACGGTGAGCTTAGAGAGGGTGTCCACGCCGCCTCCTGATAGAACGGGTGTTCCGTCCTCCCAGTATAGCAGGGACCAAACGCCTGTTCGGCCGCGATCAGAACTCGGCGAACCTCGGCTCGTGCACCACGCAGGGGTCCTCGCCGCTCGCGAGCTCGGTGACCCTGTGGCGGAACGCCTCCTCCTCGCCGGTGCGGAAGTCGCAGGTGAGCTGCACCTCGTCGGTGAAGATCTGGCCCACCACCTTGCCTCCTGCGTCTTCAGCCATGCGGCGCACCTGGTCGTACCAGGCGTAGGGGATGCAGCAGACGACGCGGGTGACAGGGCGCATCTCCACCACGAGCCCTCTGGCGCGCGCCTCCTCCACGGCTCCCGCGACGGCGCCCCCGTAGGCGCGCACCAGGCCGCCGGGCCCCAGGAGCGTGCCGCCGAAGTAGCGGGTGGTCACCACGCAGACGTCTGCCAAGCCGGCGCCGCGGAGCACGTCGAGGGAGGGGAGGCCCGAGGTGCGCTGGGGCTCGCCGTCGTCGCTCGCGCGCTCCTTGCCCGAGGACAGCACCCAGGCCGGCACGTGGTGGCGGGCGTCGTGATGGAGCGCGCGCACCTCGTCGACGAAGGCCTCCGCCTCCGCCTCGCCCCCCACGTGCCGGAGGGCCGCGATGAAGCGGCTCTTGCGGTCCTGGAGCTCGAAGACGGCCTCGGTGCCGGGTTTCAGGGTGAGATAGGTCTTCATGGGGCGCTCCTCGGGGGTGTCGGCGGTCTGGTGCAATGCTATACTGCTTGGTCGCGAAGCGGGCCGGACGGCCGCGCCCCCTCGGGGGTGAGGAAAGTCCGGGCTCCACAGGGCAAGATGCCGGCTAACGGCCGGGCGGAGCGATCCGACGGAAAGTGCCGCAGAAAAGAAGACTCCCACTGGCCCGCGAGGGTTAAGGGAAAAGCTGAAACGGTGGTGTAAGAGACCACCAGCACCCCGGCAACGGGGTGGCTTGGTAAACCCCATCCGGAGCAAGCGCAAATAGGAACGCCATGGGTTGGCCCGACCCGCGTTCGGGTTGCGCGCGAGAGAAGGTCCGCGGCGACGCGGCCTCGAGATAAATGGTCGTCTATTACAGAACCCGGCTTACAGGCCCGCTTCGCATCTTCTCATATGAGGGCCCGCCGTCCCCCAGGGGGCGGCGGGCCCTCCCATGCCGCGCGTGCCCGGGCTCAGGAGAGGCGGGCCACCTCGGCCTCCAGCGCGTCGACGTCGCCGGTGAAGTGGAAGGCGTGCATGCCGGCCCGCTCGGCGCCCACGCAGTTGACCGCCGTGTCGTCCACGAACAGGCAGCTGGCCGGTTCCACGCCGAACCGCTCGCAGAAGCGCAGGAAGATGATGGGGTCGGGCTTCATCATGTGCTCCTCGGCCGATACGAGGGCACCGTCCACGACGTCGTACATCGGGATTCTCGGCGCGAACTCCGTGCGGAACCGCGAGCTCACGTTGGACAGGACGTACACCCCGTAGCCCTCCCCCTTGAGGCGCCGACCGAGCTCGTTGACCTCGGGGATCACGGCCTGCATGGAGGGGAAGCGCTCGAGGGCCTCGGCCGCCGCCCCGTGGAGGCGCTCTGGCAGGGCGCTACAGGCCTCCATGAGCACCGTCTCCGGGCCGAACACGCCGGCGTCCGAGAGGGTCCAGGCGCTGCTCTGGAAGAGGGCGTGCAGGACCAGCCGCGCGTCCCCGTCGTCGTCGGTCACGTTGCGGGCATAGACCTCGGGCTCCCACTTGAGGAGCACCCCACCCATGTCGAAGACGACGTTCTCCACCGTGCCCGCTCCCTGTGCCGCCATGGCCCCTCCTCGTTCGCTTCCCTGCCTCCGGTTACGGATTCCCAGTGTATCGCCACCGTACAGCGCCCCCCTCCCCGGTGCTACCCTGAATGGGCGAACCCGAGCCCTGAAAGAGGTATCCCATGGCACACGCACCCGTCGACTCCGTCACCGCCCAGGACCGCGAGGCCTGGCTCGCCCGCTTCTCCCGCGAGCGCGCCAATGTCGTGGCTAAGAACGCCGTCACCTCCGTGGGTATCCGCGCCGCCGCCCGCGTCCCCGAGGGCGTGGCCGCCAACGCCATGGGCTTCGACATCGAGGTCCCCCAGGGCGACCGCTGCGACCAGCAGCGCTCCGGGCGCTGCTGGATGTTCGCGAGCCTCAACACCATGCGCCAGGCCGTCATCGAGCGCCTCGGCCTCAAGACCCTCGAGCTCTCCCAGAGCTACCCGCTCTTCTTCGACAAGCTGGAGAAGGCAAACTGGTTCCTCGTGAACATGATCGACACCGTCGACGAGCCCCTGGACGGCCGCCTCGTGTCCTACCTTCTGCAGGACCCCGTGGCCGACGGCGGCCAGTGGGACATGTTCCGCTCCATCGTCAAGAAGTACGGCGTGGTGACCAAGGAGGCCATGCCCGAGACCGCATGCTCCCGCAACACGTCCGAGCTCGACAGCTATCTCACGCGCTACCTGCGCGGGTGCGCCATGCGCCTGCGCCGCGCCCACGGGGCCGGTGCCGGTGCGGCCGAGATCGACGGCCTGCGCATGGACATGATGGCCGACGTCTACTCCATGCTCGTCACCTGCCTCGGCGAGCCGCCCGAGAGCTTCGAGGTGCGCCTTCGCGACAAGGACGGGAGGCTCGTGCTTCACGGCACCTACACGCCCCACGAGTTCTTCTCCGATGTGGTGCAGATGGACGTCGACGCCCTCGTCTCGTGCATCAACGCCGAGACCGCCGACAAGCCCCTCATGCACGCCTTCACCGTCGACCGCCTCGGCAACGTGGTGGAGGACGGCGGCGTGCGCTACCTCAACCTGCCCATGTCGCGCCTCAAGGAGCTCGCCGTGGCGCAGCTCCGCGACGGCCGCCCGGTGTGGTTCGGCTGCGACGTCGCCCAGAGCTATGTGCGCGACGAGGGCATCATGTCCTGCGGTGCCCTGCAGGTGGACGAGCTCTTCGGCTTCGCGGTGGAGGGCTGCATGGACCGCGAGGAGCGCCTGGACTACGGCGAGTCGGTCATGACCCACGCCATGGTGCTCGAGGGCGTGCGCCTCGACGCCGAGGGGCGCCCCGAGGTCTGGAAGGTCGAGAACTCCTGGGGCAAGGACCACGGCCGCGAGGGCTTCGACACCATCACCGACGACTGGTTCGACCAGTACGTCTACCAGGTGGTCGTGGACCGTCGCTACCTCACCGACGAGGAGCGGGCCGTCATGGACGGGGGCGAGGCGATCGTGCTCGCGCCCTGGGACCCCATGGGCTCCCTTGCCTGACGCCCCCGGGCTCCGGTCGCCCGACGACCTCTTCGCCCCGCCCGAGGCCGAGGCCGTCCTGCGCATCCTCGAGGCCGCCGGACACAGCGCCTGGGTCGTGGGCGGCTGGGTGAGGGACTCCCTCCTCGGCCGTCCCGTCCACGATGTCGACGTCGCCACGGGCGCCCGTTGGGAGGACGGCGCCCGTGCCCTGCGCGCCGCCGGCGTCCCCGTGGCGGAGACGGGCACCGCCCACGGCACCGTGACGGCCGTCGTGGGCGGCGTCCCCGTGGAGGTGACCACCTATCGCGTGGACGGTGCCTACAGCGACGCCCGGCACCCCGACGCCGTACGGTTCGTCGACTCCGTGGACGACGACCTCGCCCGCCGGGACTTCACGGTCAACGCCATGGCGTGGCACCCGGCGCGTGGCCTGCGCGACCCGTTCGGAGGCCGCGACGACCTCGCCGCCGGCAT
>CBCSOI010000135.1:0-4876 GCA_965141595.1 uncultured Atopobiaceae bacterium
CATGTACCCGGTGGCCTCCACCAACGTGGCCGACCTGGAGAACCTCATGGACGTCTATCTGGACGCCGTGCTCGACCCCAACATCTACCGCCGCCCCCGCATCTTCGAGCAGGAGGGCTGGCACTACGAGCTGGAGTCGCCCGACGCCCCGCTCACCATCAACGGCGTCGTGTTCAACGAGATGAAGGGCGCGCTCTCGGACCCCGAGGACGTGTTGTTCATGAACCTCAAGCGCCAGCTCTTCCCCGACACCTGCTACCGCCACGAGTCGGGCGGCAACCCCGAGGCCATCCCCGACCTCTGCTACGAGGAGTTCGTGGACGCCCACCGGCGCCACTACCGCCTCGACAACTCCCACACCGTGCTCTACGGCGACCTCGACATCGAGCGCGAGCTCGCCTTCCTCGACGAGCGCTTCTCGGCCGCCGAGGTGCGCGGCGAGGAGGGCCCCAACGAGCTCGCGCTGCAGGAGCCCGTGGCGCCTGAGCCCCTCGAGGTGCCCCTGGCCACCGCCCCCGACAACCGCTGCGTGGGCCTGGGCTACGTGATCGGCACCTGGGCCGACCGCGAGCGCGTGCTGGCCGCCGACATCCTGCTCGACGCCCTCATGGGCTCCAACGAGGCCCCGCTCATGCGCCGCATCATCGACGCCGGCCTGGGCGACGACGCCTGCGCGTTCGTGGTGGACGGCATGGCCCAACCCATGGCCGTCTTCGAGCTCAAGGGCGCCAGGCCCGGTGTGGCCGAGGAGTTCCGCGCCCTCGTGGAGGGCGCCTGCGCCGAGCTGGCCGACACCGGCGTGCCCTGCGACCGCCTCCAGGCCTCCCTGGCCCAGGCGGAGTTCAACCTGCGCGAGGGCGACTTCGGCTACCCGGACGGCGTCGCCCTGGCCGTGTGCGCCATGGGCAGCTGGCTCTACGACGAGGACGACCCGCTCTCCTACGTGCGCTACGAGGACGCCTGCCGCGACCTCGGGGACTCCATGGGCCTCGGCATCTTCGACCGCCTGCTGCGCGAGACCGTGGTGGAGAACCCCCACAGCGCCCTGGTGTGCGTGGAGCCCCAGGAAGGCACCGGCACGGCCCGGGAGGCCGAGCACCTGGCCCGCATCAAGGAGGCCATGGACACCGCGTGGCTCGAGAGCGTCGTGGAGGAGGCCCGCGCCCTCAAGGAGGAGCAGCAGCGCCCCGACGACCCGGCCGACGTCGCCAGGCTGCCCCATCTCACGCTGGCCGACATCGCCGAGGCCCCGGCACCCGTGACCTCCCACGAGGTCGAGGCGCCCTACCCCTGCCACGTGTACGACCTCGACACGCACCGCATCGACTACACCTACGCGTACTTCGACCTCGAGCGCCTCGCATGGCCCGAGCTCCCCTACGCCCAGGTGCTCGCCTGCCTGCTCGGCAAGCTCGACACCAGGCGCCACACGGCGGCCGAACTCGACTGCCTGCTCGAGTCGACCCTGGGCGACTTCTCCACCTTCATCGAGACCTACGGCGATGCCGACGACCCGCTGGGCGTGGCGCGCCCCAAGTTCGTGGTGGGCGCGGCCTCCCTCTCCGAGAAGGTCGACGGCCTCGCGAGCCTGCCCATGGAGGTGTGCCTCGAGACGCTCTTCGAGGACACCGAGCGCATCCGCGCCATCCTCACCCAGCGCCGCGTGGCCATGGAGCAGGGGTTCATCGGCTCCGGCCACAGTGCCGCGCTCGCCCGCTGCCGCAGCTACTACTCCCGCGGGGCCCTCGTGGCCGACGCCGTCTCGGGCATCGGCTTCTACCGGTTCCTCGTGTCGCTGCTCGACTCCTTCGACCGCCGCGCCGCGTCGCTCTGCGAGGTGCTCCGCAACCTCCAGGGCCGCATCTTCAAGGGCGACGGCCTGGAGACCTCGTTCGCCGGCGCCCCCGGCGACGTGGGGCGCTACTGGGAGGCGGCCGGCGACCTCGGCCTCATGAACGACGGCCACGCCACCAAGGCCCAGCTGGAGGTCCCCGAGCCCAAACCCGCCCGGGAGGCGTTCACCATCCCCGCCAACGTGTGCTTCGTGGGCCGAGCCGCCGCCGGCCTCACGCTGCCCAGGGACCCGGTTGCCTATAACGGCTCCTGGCTCGTCGCATCCCGGGCCCTCACTTATGGGTATCTCTGGAACGAGGTGCGCGTCCTGGGCGGCGCCTACGGGGCCGGCTTCAACGGGACGCCGGCCTCGGTGATGGGGTTCTACTCCTACCGCGACCCCGCGGTGGACCCGACCCTCGCCGCGTACGCCGGCGCGGGCGCGTGGCTGTCCGGGTGGGACCCCGCCGCCTCCGACCTCGAGGGCTTCGTCATCTCCACGGTGGCGGGCCTCGACGCGCCGGTGAAGCCCCGTGCCGCCATGCGGCGCGAGGACAAGCTGCGCATCTCGGGCCGGGGCCCCGCGTGGCGCGCCCAGATCCGCCGGGAGGTGCTCGACTCCACGGTCGACGCGGTGCGCGCCCTGGGCGGCGCCGTCTCCCAGGTAGGCGAGGCCGGCGGCGTCTGCGTCATCGGCGGCGCCGACATCATAGCGGCATCCACGGCCGAGCTCGAGGTGTCGCGCCTCGTCTGAGGCCGCGTACCAAGGAGGAGCATGGCACAGACCACCAAGAGCGACGACCAGAAGCTCGGGATCAAGATCCTGGACGCCTGGGCCGCCGCCATCGACGACGTCATGGAGGAGCGGCCCGACATCACGGGGTTCTGGCTCCTCAAGGCGTTCCAGGTCAAGCGCGCCCAGACGCGCTTCCTGCCCGACCGCTGGGCCCCTAGGTCCTCGCGCATGGCCTCGCGCCACGCGCTTGACTCGGTGACCTGCGCCCTGGAGCACCCCGACCACGTGGTGCTCACCTCGATCTTCATGCCCAACGAGATCTTCCAGTGCCTGGGCCTCCACCCCCTCATCGCCGAGGCGGCCGCGAACTTCGTGGCGGGGGCCCACGCCGAGAGCGCGTTCATCGAGAGCGCAGAGAAGAGCGGCATCCCCGAGACCTACTGCTCCTTCCACAAGGTGCTTCTCGGCGGCGCCCTCGCCGGCGTGCTGGCACCCCCGCGCCTCATAGCGAACTGCTCGGTGGCCTGCGACGCCAACAACCTGTCGTTCCGGCTCCTCGCGGACCGCTACGGCTGCCCTCAGAGCTACATCGACGTGCCGGCCGAGTACACCGAGGAGGGCTGCGCCTACGTGGCCGACCAGCTCCGCGACCTCGAGGCCCGGCTCTGCGAGGTCTACGGCGGCACGGTGGACGGCGACGAGCTCCGCGCCCGCGTGGCCCGCTCCCAGCACACGCTCGACACCCTCGTGGGCACGCTGCCGCTCCGACGCGGGCGGTTCATCCGCAACAACATGGGCCTCGAGATGCAGTACGCGCTCGTGCTCCACACCATGCTGGGCACCGAGGTGGCCGAGGACATGGTGGACGCCCTGGCGGCCGACCTCGCGGCGGCCGAGCCCTACGACGGCATCGACCTCGTGTGGAGCGCCACGGCGCCGTTCTTCTCGGTGCCGCTTCAGAAGCTGCTCGACGTGAACACCGACCAGCAGGTCATCGCCAGCGACATGTGCTTCGACCAGCCGAGCCTGGACGGCTGGCGCCACGACGGCGCCCGCGAGCCCTACCTGGCCATGGCCGAGCGCCTCATCCGCAACTCCTACAACGGGCCGGCGTCGCGCCGCGTGGACCGCATGCGCGAGCTCTGCGAGCGCACCGCGGCCGACGGCGCCGTGGTGTTCTGCCACTGGGGCTGCAAGGAGACCATGGGCTGCTCGCAGCTCATGCGCCGCACCCTGGAGGCCGACGGCTTCCCGTGCCTCTCCCTGGACGGCGACGGCTGCAACCGCGGCAACTTCCCCGGCGGCCAGGCCGCCACGCGCCTGGGGGCGTTCCTCGAGATGCTCCACAAGCGCCGCGACCACGGCACGTCCGCGAGAAGGACGGTGGCATGAGCCCCCGCCGCGCGGCGGTGCCGCGCCCCATGCCGATAGACGCCCCGGTCGCCCACGGTGAGGCCCCCGGGTCGGTGCGCACGCGCGCCCTCGACCGGGCGCCCGTGGTCCACTACGCCTGCAAGTACGCCCCGGTGGAGCTGCTCGCCGGCTACGGCGCCACCTGCGAGCCGGTGACCTACGAGGCGGACAGCTTCGAGGAGGCCGACCGCCTGGCCCACCCCAACCTCTGCGGCTTCGGCAAGTCGCTCATCTCCTACGCCCTGCGCGACGACGTCCACGCCCTCGTGCTCACGAGCTGCTGCGACGTCATGCGCCGCGTCTACGACGTGCTCGAGGCCGAGCAGTGCCTGGACTTCCTGTTCCTCGTGGACCTGCCGCACCTCACGGGGCCGGCCGAGCGGCGGCGCCTGGAGGCGGAGCTCCGCCGGCTTGCCTCGGCCTGGGAGGGCTTCACGGGCGCGAGCTTCGACGTGGGGCGCGCCCTCGCGTCGTTCGAGCCGCCGGTGGCGCGCCAGGACGCCCGCGTCACCCTGCTGGGCGCCCACGGGCCGGACTCGCTCCTCGAGGCGGCCGCGGAGGCCTTCGACGTCCCGGTGGAGAACCTCACCTGCACCGGCGGGCGCCGCGTGGCCTCTCCCCCGGCCCGTCTGGGCCGCGTGCCGCAGGAGCGCCCGTGCCACGAGGCCTGCGACGCCCAGGTGCCCGGCCCCTACCCCATGGACGCCTTCGTGCAATGGTACGCCGGCGCCCTGCTCGACCAGATGCCGTGCCTACGCATGGCCGACGTCGGGCGGCGCTCCGAGCAGATCGGCACCGCGGGACAGCGCGGCATCGTCTACCACACCATGAAGTTCTGCGACTACTACGGCTTCGAGTACCTGTCCGTCTCGGCCGACTCCCCCGTCCCCATGC
>CBCSOI010000136.1:0-4788 GCA_965141595.1 uncultured Atopobiaceae bacterium
GACGCCCCTGCGCCAGCTGGAGTGCGCCGTCCCCGAGGGGGTGGGGCGCCTGCCGCAGCCGCCGTTCTCGTCCACGGACCGCGCCGTGCGCCACCTGCACGAGCTCGCCGACTCCCTGGCCGACCACGACCGGGCCGTGATCCTCTACTGCCTCTACTACGCCAACGACGGGTTCCACTTCTACCACGGCACCACCTACGACGAGGTCATGGCCTGCGTCGACGAGGTCCGTGCCCGGGGCGTCGAGCTCTGGCAGGCCGACTTCTCGGTGGACGCCGAGAAGGTGGACCTCGTGGGGTGCCACCCGCTCGAGGAGTGGTGAGCCGCCACTCGACGATCGAGTTCACCGAGGTTAACCCCATCGTTGACCCCGATATGAGGGTCATCCGTGCAGCCCGTTGCGTTAGACTGAAAGGCAACCGTGTCCGTTGGGCCGTGGTGAACGGGCCGGCGGACGCCCCCATGCCAACGTGTGTCTGTCGAGGAGGAGAGAGGAGCCGCTGCATGTTCGAAATCCTCGAGAAGACGCAGTACTCGGAGAAGGTGTTCAAATTCCGCGTACATGCGCCGCAGATGGCCAAGAAGGCCAAGGCGGGTCAGTTCTTGATGGTGCGTACGGACGAGAAGGGCGAGCGCGTGCCGTTCACCTTCGCCGACTGGAACCCCGAGGAGGGTTGGATCGAGTTCATCTTCATGGTGATCGGCAAGACCACCCAGGACCTCTCCCAGCTCCAGGCGGGCGACTCCATCCTCGACGTCACCGGTCCTCTGGGCCAGCCCACCGAGATGAAGCCCGGCAACTGGTGCGTCATCGGCGGCGGCGTGGGTCTCGCCATCGCCTACCCCGTGGCCCGCGCCCTCGTGGCGGCCGGCAACAAGGTCACCGTCATCATGGGCGCCCGCACCAAGGACCTGCTCATCCTCACCGAGCAGTTCCGCGAGCTTCCCCTGGAGAACCTCATCATCACCACCGACGACGGCTCTGAGGGCGAGAAGGGCGTGGTCACCGCGCCGCTCGAGCGCCTCTGCCAGGACCACGCCATCGACCAGGTCTTCGCCGTGGGCCCCGTCCCCATGATGAAGTTCTCTGCCCTCACCTGCGAGAAGTACGACATGCCCATCACGGCCAGCCTCAACCCCATCATGGTCGACGGCACCGGCATGTGCGGCTGCTGCCGCGTCACCGTGGGCGGAGAGACCAAGTTCGCCTGCGTCGACGGCCCCGACTTCGACGCCACCAAGGTCGACTGGGCCGACCTCGCCGCCCGTCAGGGCTCCTACCGCGCCGAGGAGGGCGAGGCTGTCGAGCACGCCAAGCATGAGGGGGGTTGCAAATGCCACTCGTAAACGGCAAGTACCGCGCCAACAACAAGGACCCGAGGGTCCCGGCCAACGAGGTCCCCGCCGAGGTCCGCGCCAAGAACTTCGAGCCCGTCGACACCGGCTACACCACCGAGGACGCCCTCGAGGAGGCCAACCGCTGCCTCGACTGCAAGAAGCCCCACTGCGTCGCCGGCTGCCCCGTGGGCATCGACATCCCTACGTTCATCCGCCAGATCCGCGAGGAGGACTTCGCCGGCGGTCTCGCCACCATCCGCGACTCCAACATGCTCCCCTCGGTCTGCGGCCGCGTGTGCCCGCAGGAGAACCAGTGCGAGGGCAACTGCATCCTCAACAAGACCGGCAACGACCCCATCGCCATCGGCCAGCTCGAGCGCTTCCTCGGCGACATGACCGAGTCCGTGGGCGCCACCCCCGTGTGCAAGCCGGCCAACGGCAAGAAGGTCGCCGTCGTGGGCTCCGGCCCCTCCGGCATCGCCTGCGCCGGCGCCCTGGCCCGCGAGGGCTTCGACGTCACGGTGTTCGAGGCCTTCCAGACCGGCGGCGGCGTGCTCACCTACGGCATCCCCGAGTTCCGTCTCCCCAAGGCCATCGTCAAGCGCGAGATCGACGGCCTCAAGGACCTCGGCGTGAAGTTCGAGTACGACGCCGTCGTGGGCAACCTCTATGACGCCGACGAGTTCTTCAACGAGCACGGCTTCGATGCCATGTACCTCGCCGTGGGCGCCGGCCTCCCCAAGTTCCTCAACATCCCGGGCGAGAACCTCCCCGGCGTCTTCTGCGCCAACGAGTACCTCACCCGCGTGAACCTCATGAAGGCCATGGACTTCCCCGAGTACGACACCCCCATCAAGCACGGCAAGAACGTCGTGGTCTTCGGCGGCGGCAACGTGGCCATGGACGCCGCGCGCACGGCCCTGCGCCTGGGTGCCGACACCGTGACCCTGGCCTACCGCCGCACCGAGAAGGAGATGCCCGCCCGTGTGGCCGAGCTACACCACGCCAAGGAGGAGGGCGTCCGCGTGCTGGAGCTCGTCTCCCCCCTGGAGTTCGAGGCCGGCGAGGACGGCTTCGTGTCCAAGGTGAAGCTCGAGCGCATGGAGCTCGGCGAGCCCGACGAGTCCGGGCGCCGTCGCCCGGTGCGCGTCGAGGGCAGCGAGTTCGAGCTCCCCTGCGACGTGGCCATCACCGCCATCGGCACCAACGCCAACCCCTTCGCCTCCAAGGCCGCCCCGGTGAAGCTCAACAAGTGGGGCTACATCGAGGCCGACGAGGACGGCCGCACGAGCGACCCGCGCGTGTGGGCCGGCGGCGACATCGTGACCGGTGCCGCCACGGTCATCCTGGCCATGGGCGCCGGCAAGCAGGCCGCCGCCTCCATGACCAAGGCCCTGCTCGGCGAGGACGCCGAGTAGCGCCCCTTCCGTCGTGTCCGTCACGCACGGCGAAGGCCCCTGGGCCCCACACGGGTCCAGGGGCCTTTTTCGGACCCGAGGCGCCGGGGTCGGGGCCGGCCGTGACCGGCCCCTGGATTGACCGCGGTCGATTTGCGCGATAAACGTTATCGAACCATCTTCTGATATGCACAGGAATCCCTCGAGACCGGGGATAATATCCGGTTTCGATGGGTTCCTATGCATGATGAGGGTCTTATATCGCGCAATCCGTGGGACAGGGGGGCTTGGCCCGACTCCGTGGCGCCGCGAGCGAACGGACCCGCACCCGTCAGGACCGCCGCCCGAGCATGTCGACGACCGTCTGGAGCGCGGAGGCGAACCTCGATGCCGCGGCGGTGTCGCAGTCCATGCCCTGTTGGACGAACGTGACGCGGCGCTTGGCGGGGTCGGGATGGCCGAGTCCCTGCACGAAGAGGCTCACGTAGCCGGGGTGGTCCACGGGGGTGCGCACCTCTTGGGGACCGTCGTCGCCGAGGGCCCAGGCGATGAGGCCGGCTTCGGAGAGGCTGCCGGTGGCCGCCCAGAGACCGAGGAGCATGGCGTCGTCCACGTAGGGCCCATCGCCCTCCTCCCAGGTGACGGAGACGAGCGTCTGGGGGCGCCGGCCGTCGAAGGCCACCTTGGTGGTGGGGAGCAGGTCGCGGGCCTCGCCGTCGACCTCGAGGCGGTCGGCGAAGAGCCGCCATCGGTGCAGCCGGCCGTCGTTGGTGATGCCCTCGAGCTCGGCCAAGGGGGTGGAGGGGAAGGGGACGTCCGCCGGTGGGGAGCCCCTGCGGCGCCGCCCCACCGGGTTGCCGCGGGGAGAGACGCGCCGCCCGTCGACCGACCTGCGATCGTGGCCCATGGGGTACCTCCCGTGCCTCAAAGGAAGGCGTGGCAGGCCCTGGGGACCTGCCACGCCGCGTATGCGTCAGTTGGGCCGGCACCATTACGAACTGTGCCGGAACGCGTCGTGGTAGCTCTCAATATAGCGCCGGTACCAGTCGAAGCTGTCCTTCCTGCGGCGCTCGTAGGTGCCCTTGCCTTGGTCGTCGGCGTCCACGTAGACCACGCCGTAGCGCTTCGACATCTCGCACGACCCGGCAGACACGATGTCGATGACGCCCCAGAGGATGAACCCGAGCACGTCCACGCCGTCCTGCTGGGCGAGGAGGATCTGCTCGAAGTGCTCCTTGAGGTACTGGATTCGGTAGGGGTCGTGCACCGACCCGTCGGCCTCGAGGACATCGCGCGCACCGAAGCCGCACTCGCTCACGAAGACGGGTTTGTGGGTGCGGTCGTAGAAGGCGTTGAGCTGCGTGCGCAGTCCCGTGGGGTCGATCTGCCAGCCCCACTCGCTGGCCTCGAGGTACGGGTTCTTTATGGTGCACACGAGGTTGCCGGCGGTCTGCTCGCCGTTTCCCTCGGCTGCCACGACCGAGCTCGAGTAGTAGGAGAAGCTCACGAAGTCGCAGGGGTAGCGGGCGAAGAGCTCGAGGTCCTCGTCGGTGATGTCCACGGTGATGCCGTGGTCGCGGTAGAAGGCGTCCATGTAGTAGGGCTGGATACCGCAGGCCAGCACGTCCACGGGGTACCAGACGTTGACCTGCTCGTCGTGGAGCTTGCGCCAGTTGTCCTCGGGGGAGCAGGTGTGCGGGTAGTAGCAGAACGCCGCCACCATGCAGCCCGAGCGCGCCTCGGGGCAGATCTCGCGCTGGGCCCGGATGACGCGGGCGCTGGCCACGAACTGGTGGTGCAGGCTGCAGAACACGGCGGACTGGTCGTAGGGGCCGTCCTCGGGCCGTAGGAGCCCCACGCCGTTCCAGGGCGAGAAGTAGCCGGCGTTGATCTCGTTGAAGGGCAGGTAGTAGTCGATGTCGTCGCCCCAGCGCTCGAAGACTGTGCGGGCGAAGCGCTCGTAGAGGTCGATGAGGGCCCGGTTCGTCCAGCCGCCGTAGGCCTCCACGAGGTGCAGGGGCACCGCATAGTGGGTTAGGGTGAGGAAGGTCCT
>CBCSOI010000137.1:0-4744 GCA_965141595.1 uncultured Atopobiaceae bacterium
AGATCCTCTCCAAGCTCCAGGCCGGCATGCGCCTCAAGGGCGTCGTGTCCTCCATCGTCGACTTCGGCGCCTTCGTCGACCTCGGCGGCATCGACGGCCTCATCCACATCTCCGAGCTCTCCTGGAACCACGTCAACCACCCCTCCGAGGTCGTCAAGGTCGGCCAGGAGGTCGAGGTGCAGGTTCTCGACGTCGACCTCAACCGCGAGCGCATCTCCCTCGGCCTCAAGCAGACCACCGAGGATCCTTGGCGCACCCTCGTCAAGAAGTACCCCGTGGGCGCCATCGTCGAGGGCCGCGTGACCAAGCTCGTGCCCTTCGGCGCCTTCGTCGACCTCGGCGACGGCATCGAGGGCCTGGTGCACATCTCCGAGATGGCGCGCCAGCACGTCGACACCCCCTCGCAGGTCACCAACGTCAACGAGACCGTGCAGGTCAAGGTCATGGAGATCGACCTCGACCGTCGCCGCATCTCCCTGTCCATGAAGGCGGCCGCCGAGACCCTCGGTTTCGAGGTCGAGGTCGCCCCGCTCGACAAGCCCGAGGACGAGGAGGTCGAGGCCGAGGTCACGGAGATCGACGAGGATTAACCCCGTCCCTCCCAGCGCCTCAGCTCCGAGCCTTTGCAGCGCGCCCCTTGGCCGAACGGCCGGGGGCCTGCAGGCGACGGAGGGGAGGGGCCATGAGGGTGCTGGTGACCGCGTTCGAGCCGTTCGGCGGCCAGGGGGTCAACGCCTCCCTGCTGGCCGTGGAGGCGCTGCCTGCCACCGTGTCCGGTGCCTCCGTCGAGCGCGCCGTGCTCCCGTGCGTCTTCGGTGCCGCGGCAGAGGCCGCCCTCGCGGCCGTGGCCTCCGTGCACCCGGACGTCGTGGTGGCCTGCGGCGAGCATCGTGGCGCCCCCGGGCTCGCCGTGGAACGCGTGGCCCTCAACCTGGCCTCCACGTCACCCGACCGTCCCGACAACGGCGGCTCCGCGCCGGAGGAGCGCCCGCTCGTGCCCGGTGCCCCCGGGTCGCTCTGCGCCACGCTCCCCGTGGCCGACTGTGTCCGGGCGGCCCAGGCGGCCGGCGTCCCGGCGCACCTCTCCTGCTCGGCGGGGCTCTACGTCTGCAACTCGGTCATGTACGCGCTGCTCCTCCGGCAGCGCGAGCTCCTCGCCACCGGCGGCCCCGCGCCCGCCATGGCCGGTTTCGTCCATGTCCCGGGTACGCCCGCCCAAGCCTTGCGGGGCATCCTGGCCGAGCCGCTGCCTTCCATGGCGACGGCGCTCTCAGCCCGGGGGCTCGGGGCCGTCGTGGCGACGTGCGTCGACGCCCTCCGGCAGGCCCGTGCCTGACACCCCGCTCGCCCGGGTGATTTACCTCGGTTTATCGACGCCTCTCAAACCGTAAGGGCTGTAAAAGCTCTGTAACGCGGTGGAGTGCCGAGCATATCAATTCAGCCTGAATACAGCATAGTTCTCCCATACGCGCAGGCGCGCCCGGGGCACCGTCGTGCCTTGACGGCGCCTGCCTTCACTCGAACAGAGGGGGACCCATGGTGTTCAACCGAATCTCGCGCCGCACCTTCGTCAAGGGCTCCGGGCTCGCCGCCCTTGCCGGTGCCGCCACGACCCTTGCCGGCTGCGGCGGGGCACCCACCGCCGCGGCCGACACCGAGAAGGTCCTGCGCTGGGCCCAGAGCAACGCCAAGCAGGGCATGGACATGCAGAAGAGCACCAACTCCGGCATGTCGTCGGTCTCCGACCCCGTGGTCGAGAGCCTCCTGCGCTTCACCGAGGACAACGAGCTCGTGCCGTGCCTGCTCACCGAGATCCCCACCGTCGAGGACGACGGAGTCACCTACCACTGCACCCTCAAGGAGGGCATCAAGTGCCACGACGGCTCGACCCTCACGGCCAACGACGTCAAGTTCTCCTTCACCCGTATGTTCCTGCCCGAGACCGCAGGGCTCTCCACCTACATGTACGACATGATCGTGGGTGCCCAGGACGTCATGGACGGTAAGACCACCGACCTCGCCGGCCTCACCGTCGAGGACGACACCCACTTCACCTTCACCCTGCAGTACCCCATGGCCGCCTTCGTCAAGAACCTCGGCATCAACTACGCCAACGTGTTCCCCGAGGGTCCCTGCACCGAGGCCGGCGACAAGTGGGGCTACGAGCTCAACTACGTGGGCTCCGGCCCCTTCAAGCTCGTGGAGAACGACGACTCCACCTTCATGCGCTACGAGCGCTTCGAGGACTACCACGGCGACCCCGTGGCCCTCGACGGCCTCACGGTCACCTTCATCGATGACAACAACACGAAGCTCATGAGCTTCAAGAACGGCGACATCGACATGTGCGACCTGTCCAACGACCTGCTCAAGCAGTACAAGGACGACCCCGAGGTCGGCGAGCTCATCTCCTACAACACGCCGCTCGGCACCTGGTTCGTGAACCTCAACCTCAACACGCCCGCCCTCCAGGACGTCCGCGTGCGCCAGGCCCTCTCGCTGGCCATCGACCGCCAGGCCATCGTCGACACCGTGTTCTCCGGTGCCGGCGTGCCCGCCTCCGGCTTCCTCAACCAGGGCGTTCCCGGCTTCGACCCCGACGCCGAGGTCTTCGAGTACAACCCCGAGAAGGCCAAGCAGCTCCTGGCCGAGGCCGGCGCCATGGACGTCACGCACAAGTGCACCGTCCGCACCAACCAGTACGAGACCGTCATGGTGGCCGTGCAGGACTACCTTAAGGCTGTTGGCGTGAACATGGAGGTCCAGACCGTGGACAACGGCGTCTGGGCGACCGACTGGGCCGCCGGCGAGTACGAGGTCACCGCCCTCGCGTGGTACCCGCTCTACGCCGACGCCGACAACCAGATGTACACCTACTTCTACTCTGAGAACGCCAAGGGCAAGGGCAGCTTCTACAACAACCCCGAGTTCGACAGGCTCATGGACGAGGCCCGTCGCTCCTCCGACGAGGACCACCGCGCCGAGCTCTACCGCCAGGCCGACGACATCATGAGCCGCCAGGACTACGCCTGCCTGCCGCTGTTCTACCCGCAGATCATGTTCTGCGCCCAGCCCTGGGTCAAGAACGCCAAGATCGGCAACCTCATCTACCACTTCCGCGACATCGACATCGACACCGAGGCGATGGGTTAGACTTTTACAGCACGCATGACCGTGCCGGGTCGGTCGCCGCGAGGGTTCGGCGGCCGACCCGCTCTTATAGTGGGAGAGGAGCGAATTGAGGGACTTCCTCGTGAAGCGGTTGCTGCAGGCGGTGGGCATCGTCCTCTGCATCTCGGCCATCACGTTCTTCATGCTCAACATCGTGCCCGGCGATCCGGTGCGCATCATGATGGGCGACATGGCCGACGAGGCCACCATCGAGACCGTGCGCCACAACATGGGCCTCGACAAGCCTGTGGCCGAGCAGTACGTCGACTGGCTCGCCGGCATGGTCACCGGCGACTTCGGCCAGTCCTACACCCAGCGCAAGGACGTCGCCCAGCTCATGGGGCAGGCCTTCTCGGTGACCGCCGCCCTCGCCGCCTCCGCCTACGTGTTCGCCCTTGTGCTGGGGGTCGTGGTGGGCGTCGTTGCCGCTGCCAAGCGCGGCACGTGGGTGGACCAGACCCTCATGAGCCTCGCCATATTCGGCATCTCGGCGCCGGTCTTCTGGGTGGCCATCATCCTGCAGATCGTCTTCGCCCTCACCCTGCACTGGCTGCCGTTATCGGGCATCAAGACTCCGGCGTACTTCATCCTGCCCACCATCGCCCTGGGCGTGCGCTACGCGGCATCCATCGCCCGCGTCACCCGCACGTCCATGCTCGAGGTGCTCTCCCAGGACTACATGCGCACGGCGGAGGCCAAGGGGCTCCGCTACTGGGTCATCGTGGTGCGCCACGCCCTGCGCAACGCCCTCATCCCGATCATCACCATCGCGGGCACACAGCTCGGCGACATCTTCACCGGCTCCATCCTCATCGAGAGCATCTTCTCGATGCCGGGCATGGGCAAGATGATGCTCGACGCCATCAACGCCCGCGACCTCCCGCTCATCCAGGGAGGCGTCATGTACATCGCCCTGATCTGCGTGGTCGTTTACTTCGTCGTCGACGTGCTCTACGCCGTGGTCGACCCGAGGATCCGTCTGGGAGAGGAAGGGGCCAACTGATGAGCGTCAAGGACCCCAGGAAGCTTCAGGAGGCCGTG
This sequence comes from uncultured Atopobiaceae bacterium, assembly GCA_965141595.1. GTDB lineage: Bacteria > Actinomycetota > Coriobacteriia > Coriobacteriales > Atopobiaceae > Granulimonas. The sequence goes on from CBCSOI010000137.1 coordinate 4,213, forward strand.
GACCGCTCCACCCTCGAGAACGAGGGCGTGGACGTCCCGAGCGACTCCTTCTCGGCCTACGACTCCGAGACCGACCCCGTGAACGCGGAGACCTACCCCGAGATGCTTCCCGGGGCAAACCCCGGCGCGGGGGAGGGCCCCCGGAGCCGCCGGGAGAAGGCCGAGGAGCTCGCGAGCGAGATCAGCCGCCAGAACCTCGCCGCACAGGCGGCCGGCACGAGGAAGGCCGCCCAGAACTACTGGGCCGTCTCGTGGCAGATCTTCCGCAGGAACCGCCTGGGCATGGTGTGCCTCGCCGTGGTGCTGTTCCTCGTCGCCGTCGCCGTGCTCGCGCCGGTGCTCGCGCCCTACGATCCCGACGCCCAGAACCTGCGCGCCATGCTGCAGCCGCCCTCCGCCGAGCACTGGTTCGGCACCGACAACTACGGCCGCGACATCTTCTCGCGCGTGCTCTACGGCTGCCGCGTGTCGCTCTCCGTGGGCGTGGTGTCCCAGGCCATCGCCCTCGTCATCGGCTTCTTCGCCGGCGTGG
>CBCSOI010000138.1:0-4718 GCA_965141595.1 uncultured Atopobiaceae bacterium
GTTGGTCGCGTCGAACTTGAGGGAGTCGATGTTGCCCGCCTTCGCGATATTGCGGGCCTGCCTGTAAGTGTAGTTGCCCCGCTTGACGAACCGCTCCGCACAGGCAGGGTCGTCCACCCCCTTGACCTGGCAGTTCGCAATCTTCTTCCGCATCTGCTCGACGGCGGCAGCATAAATCCTGTCGTCTTTGGGGACCTCGATAACCATGGGCTCGCCGGTATCGGCATAATATCGGAACTCGCCCCTGCCCCCGTCCCTGAAGCAGGCATTTATCGCCGCTTTGCCATCCATGTAGTATTTGGACTGAATCCAGCGCCCGTTGACCATGCGGTCGGGTCCGTCTTTTGCATTGTCGTCGCCCAAGCCCGGATGGACTTCCTTACCATGAAGTTTGTCGTAGAGGTCGTTAGCCTGCTCGGCCGCGAAGCCGTGACCCTGAGAGGCGTGGAAGCGCTCTTGGTCGTAGAGGTGATTCACGTTCTTGTAAGATGCAACCCCGCTGCCGCCGATCTCCCCAGCCCGGCTATCCTTCTTCGGGCGATGCACGGCGTCTTTTGGCTTATTCGTCTCCCTCAATGGACCCCCGTAAGCGCAGTCATTACCTTAATGACATTTTAACTGAAATCCCTGACGAATCATTTGTCTTGAGATTGAACGACCGGTTTACGATACGAACGAGCGATGGTGGTGCGTGCCCGTAAACCGAGATAAATACCGAGCCCAAACGCACGTTTGCAAAATACGCTGTTTCGTAGCTACAAATTACGCCCTCCTCACCCTGCAAAAAACGCCGTTTTGAGACTGCAAATTACGCTGTTTGTGCCGGGACGCCTTTCTCATGGGCAGAAAACAGCACCCGAGAAATGGAGTCTTTTCTCTGCAGAGATCTACAAGCCAGGAATACGCTGGCTGGCCGTCGGAAAGTTCATGCCGGGGATGGCGAGGCTAGGAGGCTGCACACACCCAAGTTTTGAGTGCAATTCAATAGCCCGGCAGGTCGATCATTTCCTTTTTAGAAATCAATTCTATAAATCACTATAATTATTTAGTATTGAAACCAATCACAAGACTGCCCCGTCCAGCCCCATTTCGATCATGATGTTTGCCTCGATGTCTGGAAACGCGTCGAGCATAGACAGTGCGTCCGAGATGGGCTCGGCAACGAGACTAGCGAATTCCCCTTCGGTCAGCACCGGCCTAATCCGTGAGATGAGCTCATCGAATCCCCGGTCCCTGCGCGGGCCGGTCCTGGCGCAGAAAAGCCGGTCGCCATGGGCGCAGATGTTGCGGTAGTCCTTGAGAACTTTGTAAATGAAAGACATCCTCTTCGGGTCCAACCGCCTGCCGACGACCTCGCCGATGAGTTTGCAGGCACCGTTACGGCACGAAGGGGTGCAAAGGTCGAAGAAATGGGCCATATTCCCAAACGTCAGGCAGCCGGCCAGGACCCACAGGGGCACCTCTCCGCTTGGACCGTCGAGATAGTGCTGCACGTAAGGCTTGTTATGGCAGTTCTGAAGAGATGCCCTCCTCAGAACCTCGAGAAGGGAATCCAAGTTCTCCTGATGTCTGTCGGGCCTGTAGTACTGGCTGCGCTGACAGTAGGACTCAGGGGACAGGTAGCTCAGCGTTTCGGGATATCTGTCGCAGAAAGCGTAGACAGTAGCCGTCTTCATCCTGCTCTCGGCCACCTCGAGGGCGAACAGACACCTCGACCTGAGCTCGCTGTCAAACGAGAACAGCGTCATCAGCTGTTCGAAGGACGACCCCCTGCGGAACACGTCCTTGGAATCGTTACTTTTCTCCGGGTCTAGGAAGAAGTCCTTGTAACCGTTTACAACGCGGTAGTAGTTATGGCTAATCAGGAAGGCCTTTGCGGATCTCTCGTCATCTACGGCCATCCCCCTGGAGGACAGCCTCTCGATCTGCTCGTCGAGGGTGCAAAAAGGATGGGAACCGCCCATGCTTCTCCCTGTAAATCTAGGAAGGGGACCGCCCATACGGACGATCCCCTTCCAGTCTCCGCCTCACGTAGAGTCCACGGAGTCTCATCACTGACCCATACTATACAAGCGAATCGTTTTGACTGCAAGATGGACCTTGACCCGGTCAGAGAGCGACTTCCGCAGCGGGAGCACCCGCACGATATCAGTGGGACCGCTATCCATCAGGATAGCGGTCCCACTCGAAGAGATGAAGTGGATATCGCCCACCCTCTCAAGGAGGTAGCCCGTCACCGGCCTAAGTTCAACACCGATACTTCTGCCAAGACCCCTCCTCATTGCTTCCTGTAGTGGTCCCCGGCCGAGAGGAAGACCGTCCTGTCTGCCTCCGGGCGGTAGACGAGCCCGTGTTCGTGGTCGATGCGCCTCGACCAGAGCCCCGCCATGTCCCCGCGGAGAGGCTCGGGCTTGCCCACGCCCTCGAAGGGAGTACGGCTGGCCTCCTCGACCTGCCTCAGAAGACGCTGAAAATCCGCCAGCTGCTCGTGGTCCATGAGGGAGCCCAGCGTCTCCGCGCTCTCCAGCACCGGCGCCTGGGCAGCCGCGAGCGATGCGAAGAACGCCCCTGTGTCCACGCGCACCGCCGTGTTGCAGAAGGCCATGAGCCGGCCGAACCCGTACCAGAACGCCTCCACGTGGCAGGCAAAGTCGTCGTCGAAAATGCCGTGGTACGGGCGCCTGTTGAACGCCTCCATGCGCTCGATGACCTCGGGCAGCGTCTCGGTGCCCTCCACCTCCACCATGGTGGGAAGGCTCACGGGCATCTCGGAGGACCGTCCCATGGCCCATGACCTGCCGTCGGCCATGCCGCGCTCGATGTCCTTGTCCTCGCGCGAGAAGGCGCCAAACACGCCCTGGTCGTTCACCACGCGCCGGTAGATGGCAAAGGAGCCACGCACCGCCATAGCGAGACGCTCCAGCTCCTCGGGCAGGTGGACGTCCTCCACGGTGGCGGAGGTCACGATGGCGCCGACGTCGGGGGCCTCCAAGGCGGAGCCGGCGACCTCGCGGCTCATGGCGCGCCTGCGCTCGTCCACGGCGTGGGTGGCGTCCACGACGGCGGCCTCGGTCTCACTCACCGTCTCCAGCTCGTCGTGGTTGCGGCGTGCGACGCCGTCCATGAGGTCGTCGGGGGGTGTGCCTGGCGAAGGCCTCCTCCACGGCGGCGGCAACGGCGTCGGTCTCTCGGGCGCGCAGGTCGACGAAGCGCCGGAGGGAGTCGTTCTGCACCGGCCCGGCCACGGCCGCGGCGAGGACGGCGCCCGACTCCCCCACCCTGACGTCGGCCAGGGGCGCCACGAGCTGCTCCCAGATGGCGGCGGCGTTGGCGAGGGAGGCCGTGGCGTCCACGCGGGCGATGCGCGCGATGACCTTGTCGGCCGTGACGAGGGTCTGCTCAAGTCGCTTGACCAGCTCTCGGCTGTCCTCCATCTGGGTGAAGGCGTCGTAGCGGTCCACGTAGTTGATCCCCGCCGGCATGGTCGGGGACTTCGCGAGACGTGCCCGTACCTGCGACTCGGCGGCCATGAAGACCCGGCGCACGGCGCGCTCCGCCGCTACGGACCGCTGGCTCACCTCGCTGCGCCATGCCGCGACGATGTCCATCATGGCGTCGCGACGGGCCTCGGCCAGCCCCTCCTCGCGCCTGAAGTCGGAGATGGCCCTCTCCTTGTCCACGGCCGCCCCGACGCCCAGGGAGTCGGCAATGGTCCGTGCAGCCTCGGCCAGGCCGCCGGCATCCGTGCGCGCCTCCTCGTCCGCGCCCCCTCCAGTTCGCGTTTTGGGACAAAAGTGCCCGACCATTGGGACAAAAGTGTCCGGGTGGTGGGACGGTGGTTCAGAGGTTGAGGGCCAGTCGGGCCGCTGCCAGCATGTCCCCGTCCGGGTAGAACGACGGCGATATGCCGTTGAGCAGGTCCGCCGGCACCGTCTGCAGGGCGGCGATGGACGAGTTGGGCAGCAGAATCCTCTTGGCACCGGCGTTCTTGGCCACCCGGAAGATGTCCTCCAGGTCGCGCAGCTCGTCCATGGTGCCCGAGAGGCGCACGACGCCCGGCACCACGGTCTGGGCCGTCACAGGCCTGCCGGCTGCCGCGGAGCACAGCCCCACGAACTCGGCGAGGGAGCACTCGCTGGAGAGGCCCTTGCCCTGGACGTCGTTGAAGAACAGCAGGTAGTCGTAGGCGGCGATGTCCATACCCGGGACGAGTCGATTGCCGCAGTTGTTGAAGTTGTCAAACGCCGCCTGCAGGGACTCCCGGACGTCCTTGCTGTAGCCCACGCCCTCCATCTTGAAGTCGAACCCGCCCTGAACGGCCTTGTTCTCCAGCTTGTAGACGGCCTGCTCGCCGCCGGCGTTGGCACCCACGGAGAAGACGTGGCCCGGCGGCAGGGTGCCCTCGGGCACCAGCGACCCCTCGGCCTGCTCGGGCACAGCGACGATCGTGGAAAGGCCCGTCTCGTTGTCGCGGTACCCCAGCCCCACGTCGATGAACTCGATGCCGGCCATGGTCTTGAGCTGCTCCTTCACGCGACGTCTCCCCTCGATGGCGTAGTCGAGCAGCTCCCGTACGTCTTCCTTGGTCATCTCGCCGTCGGGGTGCACCAGCTTGGCAAGGCCCGAGAAGGTCTTGCGCACGGCCACCTCGTCGCGCTGGTTGAAGCAGTCGTTGAGGGTGAAGAAGCGGTCGATGTGGTGGGTGAAGTCCTTGCCCC
>CBCSOI010000139.1:0-4713 GCA_965141595.1 uncultured Atopobiaceae bacterium
CTGCACCAGGGTGGCGGGCCTCTCGAGCGATGCCAGGCGCGCCTCCACGGGGTTCACCACGTAGGCCTTCACGCGCTCCACGTCCTCCTCGGAGAGGTCGCCCTCCAGCGCGTACACCGTGGCCGAGCGCACGAGGGGCCGCTCCCCCTGGCTGATGAGCTGCACACACTCGCTTGCCGACTCGGCGCGCTGGTCGAACTGCCCGGGGAGGAACTCCACGGCAAACACCGCGGCGCCGTCCAGGGGGGGCAGCTCGTCGTAGGCGTCGTCGGACTGCGGCTCGGAGAAGACCGTGGGCACGCAGGCGGCGAAGGTCGCCTCGTCCACGCCCTCAACGTCGTAGCGGTTGAACAGGCGCAGGCCGGAGAGGCCCGCGATGCCCACGATGTCGCGCAGCTCCTGGGCGAGGGAGCGCGCCTCGATGTCGAACCCGGGCTTTTTCTCCACGTAGATCCTCGAAACCATGGGTCTGAAGGCCTTTCTCTGGGCGTCGGGTCTGCCAGCCCCCATGATAGCGCCCACACCGGCCGTGCTGGGCGGATGCTGAAAAGGCGGGCCACTGATAGACGAGACATCCTTGCGTGGCCGTCCCGCAAGCCGCTTGGCACCGTCTCAGGCGGGTATGCACCCAAGGTCGAACCGCCTGCACATCGGAGGAGACCCGTGGACCTCGCCATCGCCCTGCTGCTGCCCCTCGCCGGTACCGTCGCCGGCGCCGCCTGCATGTTCTTCATGACCGGCGCCATGAGCCCGCTGCTGAGGCGCGCCCTCACGGGCTTCGCCGCCGGCGTCATGGTTGCCGCCTCCGTCTGGAGCCTCATCGTCCCGGCCATGGAGCAGTCCGAGGCCATGGGGCGCCTGTCGTTCCTCCCGGCGCTCGTGGGCTTCTGGGCCGGTGTGGGCTTCCTGCTCCTGCTGGACCACGCCGTGCCCCACGAGCACGCCGACGGCGGGGAGGAGGGCCCGGCCGTGCCGCTGCCCAAGTCGGCCAAGCTGGCCCTGGCCGTGATCATCCACAACATCCCCGAGGGCATGGCCGTGGGCGCCCTCTGCGCCGGCTGGCTCGTGGGCGGCGCCGACATCACCACCGGCGGCATGCTGGCCCTCTCCGCCGGCATCGCCATCCAGAACTTCCCCGAGGGCGCCATCGTCTCCATGCCCCTGCGCGGCGACGGCATGGGCAAGGGCGAGGCCTTCGGCTGGGGCGTCTTCTCCGGCGTGGTGGAGCCCCTGGCCGCCCTCGCCACCATCGCCCTGGCCGAGCTCGTGACCCCGGTGCTGCCCTACCTGCTGGGGTTCGCCGCCGGCGCCATGATGTACGTGGTGGTGGAGGAGCTCATCCCCGAGACCGCCATGGGGGAGGGCCACTCCAACCTGGGGACCATCCTGTTCTCCGTGGGCTTCACCCTCATGATGGTGCTGGACGTGGCCCTCGGGTAACCCGCGTCCGTGGACGTTTCCCTCCCGCCGCATGGGAGGGACCCGCCCGGGGAACCAACCCTCACGGGGCGCCCCCTCAGCCGATCCTGGGCGACGCCGCGTCGCGCACAGGAGGGGGAGACCCATGGCGTCATTCAAGTCCGTCTTCATGAAGTTCTTCACCAAGGACCAACAGGGCCGCTATCACGTGCTCACGTTGGAGTGGTGGCGCACGCTCTTTGTGGTCTTCTGCGTCTTCTGCTGGGTGGGCCACTGGCTCGAGATCCCCTACTGCACCTTCATGGACCAGTTCGGCATCGTGGCCGACGACTACGCCGTGTGGGTGGAGCCCTGGTTCACCCCCTACTGGGTCTACGGCATCGGCGCCGTGGCCAAGACCCTCGTGATCGAGCCCTTCCGCGAGGACGTCGTCGCCAAGCGCAGGACCGCCTGGGGCGCCGTCCTCGAGACGTTCGCCTACACCGTGGTCGTTTCGGCCGTGCTCGAGACCGTCATCGGCCTCATGATCAACCAGCCCGACGCCGCCGGCGTGTACCCCTATTGGGACAACTCGCAGCTGCCCCTCAACATCCTGGGGCAGGGCTGGCTCGTCAACGACCTCGTCATCGGCGTCATGGCCATCCTCTACCTCTGGGTCTTCTACCCGGCCATCGACGCCTGGCTGCGCTCGCTGCGTCCCTGGGTGGCCAACACCGTGTGCGTCGCCCTCATTGCCCTCATAGTCGTGGCGGCGCTTTTGGCCTACCTGTAAGGCGGAGGGAACTCCATCGCGTTGTTTTGGGGATACGCCCGTTCTGTGGTCGGCTGGAGAACGCGTCCTGCTCCTCTCCGCGTTAGCTGCACCGTCGGCCCCGGGGGCTTCCGCGACCGTGGGGCAGGCATCCCGTGCTAACGGCCGGAACTTTGCCCGACCCGGGCCCCTTGAGCGGGGGAGCAAGAATCCCTCTCTGGCTGTCTTGGCAGCTAGAGGGGGATATTTTTATGAAGTTTGATGGGTGTGTTCAGGAAAGAACATAATAGAGCTCAAAGCGGTTCAGATAAATTTAGAATACCATTGGAGCGGTATACATAGGCATTTATCTGCATATTCCACTGGTTCGATTTAAATATAAGAACGAGCTCGTTGCTGAATAGAAATCCCTTAAAAGTATCTTGAACAAATGTGTTGTCTCAGAGGGTACTTCTCATTTAAACTCAGCTGAATAAGTAATCGTGCACTTTTCTGCCCTTTGGACTCCCAGCGGGGCGGGGGTGCGCACCGGTGGCATGCCACCCATAGAAGAGGAGACCCTATGCAACCGCTTGCGAGAACGCCCCTCCGGCGTGTCGTGGCCGTCGTCATGGCCGTGGCCCTCGTGCTCGGCATGGTGCCGGCGCCGGCCCTGGCAGACGTCGCCGCATCCAAGAGCGTGTCCGGCGTGGACGCCCTCGAGACCAACGCCTCCGAGTGGGAGCTGCTGCGTCTCGACGGCTTCAAGGCCGGCGACACCGTCTATATAGACGTGGCGTGCGGCGACACGACCCTCGTGTCCCGCCAGCCCTACGCCATCGCGGAGACCGTCTCCGACGACAGCGTCGGCGACGCCCTCCTCGCCCACATCGTCAAGATGAGCCTGGGCACCGACGGCCAGACCGTCGGCGACGTCCTCGGCGCCAAGGCCGAGGACCCGGCCGCCGTCGACCCTGCCTACACCGTCACGGTCCGCAGCGCCCTCCGCGGTGACGACAAGGACGTGGTCCTCTACCGCGGCACCGTCTACCCCGTGTACGCCAAGCTGGTGGCCGCGGACGGCCAGACCTCCTACCGCCTCATGGGCATCCGCACCGCCTCCGAGACCGAGCTCGGGACGGGCCGCAACCTCGGCGCCGGCCTCAACTACTACCTCCAGGACGGCGACGGCTACCGTACCTTCGTGCGCTCCGGCGAGGGCGTGGACAATGCCTTCGCGGACGGCTGCTTCATGGTGGAGTACAGGGAGGCCGCGGGCGGGTCGGTCTCCGGCGCCGTCAACTACGTGACCTCCGACGGCACCGTGGTCAAGGAGACCGCTGTGGGCGGCGTCTCCACCGAGGGCCTCACGGTGCCCGTGGAGCGCGCCTTCTTCTCCGACGGCGTCTACTACCGCGCCCTGTCCCTCGTGTCCTCCGTGCTGCTCACCCCCGAGCACGCCACCGCCGTGGTGCGCGTGGTGCCCGTCAAGGAGGCCGACGCCGGCTCCTACCAGGTGAAGGTCCGCTACGTGGCTGTGGACGAGAACGGCGACGAGCAGGGCGACCCGCTCTGGACCGACACCCTCGACGTCGTGGGCAAGGGCTACAACTACACCGTGCCCACCACCTTCTCCCAGCGCACCACCGCCGAGGACCGCGACGGCACCCTCGGCCACTACACCGAGATGTACACCCTCGACGCCGACGACCCCGTGCGCGGCGGCGAGGACGGCGAGTGGGAGGTCGACCCGAAGAACCCCGTGGTGAGGCTCGAGGCCAACACGCCCGACAGCCACTTCGGCTCCGACAAGGACGGCCGCACCCTCACCGTGGCCTACCGTGCGTCCAGCCAGACCAAGAAGGCCGCCGTCACGGTCTACGAGGTCGACGGCTCCACCAACCAGGTGCTCGGCCCCAAGGTCACCCTCGACGTGACCCCCGACAAGGCCGCCGCCTACACCCCCGAGCCCACCAAGGTGGTCGACGGCGTGACCTACGAGCTCTGGCACGGCAACGACGCCGCCTTCACCTGCAGCTGGGACGACATCGCCGCGGGTGCCGACCTCATGCGCACCGTCTACTACGTGCCCGAGGGCTACGTACCCGGCGACCCCTACGACGTCACCGTCCGCTACGTCAACGTGGCCGACAACGCCGTGCTCGACACCGCGACCGTGCGCGTGAGCCCCGACGACGTCGACTGGACCCTCATCGAGGGACCCGAGCGCTTCGACCGTGACGGTGAGACCTACGTGCGCCTCGCCGGCCAGGAGGGCGGCGTGCGCCACTCCTACTTCTCGCCCACGCGCACCTACACCGTGTACTACCGCAACGTCAACGACGTCCTCAACGGCCAGGTGGTCGTGAGGCGCACCCAGATCATCGACACCGTCCGCGACGTCGTGGTCCCCGGCACCGCCCTCCCGGTCACCGACGGCACCGCGCCTGCCGCTGCCGGCACCGCCGCCCCCGGCGCCGCTGCCGTCGCGCCCGCGGGCCTCGCCGCCGCCCCCGCCGCCGCGGGCGGGGACGCCGGCGTGACGACCGGGGACGGCACCACCT
>CBCSOI010000140.1:0-4697 GCA_965141595.1 uncultured Atopobiaceae bacterium
GGCGCGCCCGCGCCCGCGGGGGGGGGGGGGCCGCCGGCGGGGGGGGGGGGGCGCCCGGGCCGGCCCCGGGGGGCGGGCCGCCGGCCCTCTTCCAGGCGGTCGGTTGCAACCCGGCCGTTATGGTCCCCTCACCAAGCGAGACTTCCGGGGTCCTTGCCCCGCCCCTAGGATTGCCACAGGCAACGAGCGGGGGCGCCCCCGGAAAGGAAGTCATCCATGGACATGCGAACCCTCGGCAACGGCCTCGCCTCCTCCGCGGTGGGCCTCGGCTGCATGGGCCTCTCCCACGGCTACGGTCCGGCCACCGACAGCGCCGAGGCCATGCGCCTCATCCGGGAGGCCTACGACATGGGCTACCGGCTCTTCGACACCGCCGAGACCTACGGCACCGCCGAGCACCCCCCCATCAACGAGGAGCTCGTCGGCCGCGCCCTGGCCGATGTGCGCGACGACGTCTCCATCGTCACGAAGTTCGGCATCCACTTCGACTACGACCACGACGAGCCTCCCTACCCGCTGCACCTGGACTCGCGGCCCGAGACCGTCCGCGCCTCCCTCGAGGGGTCGCTCCGTCGCCTAGGCACCGACCACGTGGACCTCTACCTGCAGCACCGCATCGACCCTGACGTCGAGCCCGAGGAGGTGGCCGGCGTCATGGCCGACCTCGTGGCCGAGGGCAAGGTGCTCCACTGGGGCATCTCCGAGGCCACCGAGGACTACCTGCGCCGCGCCCACGCCGTCTGCCCCGTGTGCGCCGTGGAGAACCGATACTCCATGATGGCCCGCTGGCACGCGGACCTCTTCCCCGTGCTCGAGGAGCTGGGCGTGGGCTTCATCGCCTTCAGCCCGCTGGCCAACGGGTTCCTCACCCAGGCCGTGAGCGAGAAGGAGGCCGCGGGCCTCTCCACCGCCGACGGCGACTACCGCGCCGCGATGCCGCAGTTCGCGCCCGGTGCCCGCGAGCGCAACCGCGACCTGCTCGACCTTCTCGACCGCCTCGCCGCCACCCATGACGCCACGAGCGCCCAGGTGTCGCTGGCATGGATGATCGCCGAGCGTCCCTACATCGTGCCCATCCCCGGCTCCACCAAGCGCCGCCGCCTGGAGGAGAACGCCGCCGCGGGCGACATCCGCCTGAGCGCCGAGGAGGTGGCCGCCGTCGACGCCGCCCTCGACGCCATGGGAACGGGCCCGGTGTTCGGCGGGTCTGCGGCGGCATCCCATGAGTAAGGAGCGCCTCGCTGCCTTCGTCGACGCGGTGCTCGCCATCGTCATGACCATCGTGGTCCTCGAGTTTGCAGAACCCACCGAGCTTTCTTGGGAGGCCCTCTGGGCCATGCGCTCGCGCCTGGCGGCCTATGCGGTGTCGTTCTTCTGGCTCGGCGCCATGTGGGTGAACATGCACAACTACTGGCACTTCGTCGACAGGGTGGGCAAGCGGACGGTGTGGCATGCCCTCGTGGTGCTGTTTTTCAGCTCGTTGATTCCGTGGGTCACCGTGATGGTGTCGGACAACTTCGACAACGTCGTGGCCCAGGCGTGCTATGGGGCCGTGGTCTTGGCCGTCACCTTTGCCAACATGGCGTTCTACCGCTCCACGGAGCGGGTGAACCATGTGGTTCCCCAGCTCAGTCACCGCCAGTGGTTTCACAGGCCCATGATGGCCGCCGACCTCGCGATCAAGGCCGCGGGGCTCGTGGTATGCGTCACGGTGTGGCCACCGGCCATGTTCTGGTCGGTGCTGGTGTCGCTTCTGGCCATCATCGTCCCGCCCCAGCTGAGGGAGTGCGTGGACGACGAGGGCTGAGCTGGGCCCACGCCGTCGTCCCCTGATGACCCCGTTGCGATGTTTGTTATAACCTTGGGGTTCATAGCGGCGACGGGAGGCCTCGGTGTACAACCCTCAACTCGACACGTTCATTCAGGTGGCGGAGTCTGGCAGCTTCTCGGCTGCGGCCCAGGAGCTTTTCATCACCCCCACGGCGGTGATCAAGCAGATGAACCTGTTGGAGGGCCGCATGGGTGTGGTGCTGTTCAACCGCTCCCACCGGGGCCTCACCCTCACCAAGGCCGGGGAGTCGCTCCTCGTGGACGCGCGCCACATCGTGCAATACTCACAGGAGGCCAAGGCCCGGGCCCGCGCGGCCGAGCGTGGTGAGAAGCGCGTGGTGCGCGTGGGGGTCTCGCTGCTCACGCCGGCCACGCGTCTCGCGGACGCCCTGGCGGCCGTGCGTCTCGCGTGCCCGGGGATGTCGGTGCAGCTGGTGACCTACGAGAACTCGCCGCAGGCGGCCCGGAACATCCTGGGCAACCTGGGGCGCGACATCGACGTGGTGGCCGGCATCTTCGACGACGGGCTGCTCCGTGAGCACGGTTGTGCGGGGCTGCCCCTGGAGTCCATGCCCATCCGCTGCGCCGTTCCCGTGGACGACCCCCTGGCCGGGTGCGACGTCGTCTCGCCGGCAGACCTTGCCGGTCGCCGGCTCATGCTCATCCGCCGCGGCTGGAACGTGTCCATGGACGCCCTGCGAGACGAGCTTTGGAACAACCACCCCGACATCACCGTGGAGGACTTTCCCCGCTGGATGCCGGAGGTCTTCAACGAGGCGGTGACCGAGGGCTGCGCCCTTGCCTCCCTCGACCTATGGGAGGACGTCCACCCCATGCTCCGGACCCTGCCGGCCACATGGGACCATTCCGTGACCTTCGGCATCATGCATGCCGACGAGCCTGCGCCCCATGTGCGCGAGTTCCTGGAGGCGCTGGACGCGTGAGGGCGCGGGGCGCCGCTCAGCCCGGGAACGGCCCGCGCCGCGGCTTGGGCTTGGGGCGCACCCGGGCGCACGCCCGGCGCCGGCCCTTGGGGCGCCACTCGGTCTTGACCGTGTGTTCCGCGGGGTCCCATGTCTGGGAGGTCTCCCAGACCTGCCGGTGGAAGGCGCGCACCTCGGGGTCGACCTTGAGCCAGAGGGGGTCCACCGGCTGCGTGAGCGCGAGGTCGCCCACGGACCGCACCCGCGAGAGGGCCACGTAGAGCTGGCCGTTCTCAAAGCACACCGGGTCCAGGTTCATGGCGTCCAGCGTGAGACCCTGGGTCTTGTGGATGGTCATGGCCCAGGCCAGCCGCAGGGGCATCTGGGTGAAGGTGCCCCGCTCCACCTCGCGGAGCTCGCCCTCGTCCTCGTCGTACTCGTAGTCCACGGCGCTCCAGGTGACGGGCTCCACGGCCACGGTGGGACCGGAGTCCAGGCGCACCCGCACCGTCTTGGACCCCGAGAAGCCCACGACCTCCCCGCACGACCCGTTGACGAAGCGGTCGGCCGGGTCGTTCTTGCAGCACACCACCCGGGCGCCGCGCTTGAGGACCACGGTCTCGTCCACGGGGTTGCCGCACCCGAACTCGCCGCTGCGCTCGGAGCGGTACACGTGCTCCTCGCCGGTGAGGGCGGCCAGGCGCTCCTGGTTCACGCGGTCCACCACGCGGTTGGTGGCGGCCACGAAGGGCGCGCCGGGAATGGGGTCGTGGCGCGCCTGCTCCCAGATCCAGCGGCACGTGGCGCGGTCGCCCTTGCGCAGGTTGGTGAGGGCGGCGAGGAAGGCGGCGTCCTGCTGCCGGTGGCACTGGGTGAGCACGAAGGGGTGGAAGTCCCAGGAGGCCCAGGTGCGCCCCTGGAAGGCGAAGGGCCCGCGCCAGAGGAGGCCGTACTCGTCGCGCAGGGCGTCGAGGTCGTTGCCGGCGGTGACGGGCGGGAGCTGCGAGAAGTCGCCCACCACCACGAGCTGGGGCCGGGGGCGCACCTTGCGGAGGATCGCCGTGACGGCGTCGAAGACGTCGCACCGCAGCATGGAGACCTCGTCGATGATGACGACGTCCGCCTCCGAGACGGGCTCGCGCACCCTGAGGCGGCTGTCCCTGCCGAGGACCCCGATGCCCAGGTGGAAGGCCCGGTGCACGGTGGTGCCGCCGACGTTGACGGCGGCGATGCCGGTGGGGGCGCACACCACGACGTTGCGGCGGAGCTCCTTGAGGCGGCGTCGGGCCTCCTGGATCACGAACGACTTGCCGCAGCCGGCGCCGCCGGTGAGAAAGACGTTCTCGCCGGCCACGATGGCCTCGATGGCGGCCCGCTGGCACGGGTCGGCCGCGTCCGTCTCCGGTTCGTCGCGGGCGTTCTCGGGCTCTGGCGCCATGGTTCCTCCGTCTTCTCTGGGCACGGCCGTTCCATCATAGCGCCAAAACGGAACAGATGTTCTAACGGTCGTGAGGTGGGTGTCCCTCCGGCGAGGCTTTGGCGCCCCGGCCGGTCTTGCGCGGTGAGGCGGCTCCGATGCGCGACGGTTCCTCGTCGAAAGGGCCTCGATGCGCGACGATGGGCGCCCTTTCGGCGAAGCGGCGTCGATGCGCGACAGCCCTGCGTCTAAGCGCCTCCGATGCGCAACGCCCTGCGTCCAAGGGGCCTCGATGCGCGACGGCCCGGCGAGGTGGCTCCGATGCGCGACGGTTTCTCGTCGAAAGGGCCTCGATGCGCGAAAAACGTCGGGAATCGCGCACCGGGGCCTTTTCGGGGTGTCCGGACCGCGCATCCAACGCGCTTCACCGAGCCGTCGCGCATCGGAGGCCCTTCGCCGTCTCCGCCCGGCGGGCCCCGGGGCCGGTAGTGGACAAAGGCCGCGCATCGGGACCCTCTCGGCCGTGT
>CBCSOI010000141.1:0-4684 GCA_965141595.1 uncultured Atopobiaceae bacterium
GGGTTCGCGCCCACGGAGCGCGGCTGGCTCATGGGCAACGAGGTCTTCGGCGCCCTCTGGGACCTGGCGGGCGAGGGCTGAGGGCGGCAGGCTCGATGGCCTCTCTCGTCCCTCCCGGCCCGCACGATTTCCGTGTCGTTTGCGCGATATAAGCCTTCGAACATGGATAGGAAAGCGCCGGATGCGGGTGAATCCCGCATCCGGCGCCGTTGGTTCGCATATCTCCATCAAGCTGCAACGTTTATATCGCGCAACTCGCACCGCCCGACCCTGCGCCAGGGCGTCCCGGCCGCCCTACTCGCCGCCCTCGGCGACGCCCCTCGCCCAGGCACGCACCTCCGCGCCCACCTGCGGGTCGTCGGCGTAGGAGCCCAGCACGCCGCAGAGGAACCGCGCGTACGTCTCCTTGAGCCGGTGGTCGCCCACCACCTTGGCCTCGGTGCCGAAGCTCGCGAGGCGTCCCATGAGGGCGGCCCCGTCCGACACCGGGACCTCCACGCGCGTGCGCCCGTCGGACAGCACCCGCACGGAGTTCCGCCGGGCCAGGGGCGAGTCCTCGCTGTCGGGGTCGAACGAGTCAGCGATGGCCTTGAGCACCGATCCCTCTGCCTCCAGCTCGAGCATGAGCGGGTCGGAGGTCGCGTACATCTCGTAGCTCGCCTCCAGGGTGTAGCGCTCGTGCTCGGTGAGGCCGGCACGCTTGCCGGGCGCCGGGTCCACGAGACGGTAGGGGAGCGGGCCGGGGTATCCCTCGTCCGCCCAGTCCTCCACACTGCCAGGAATGACGCGGTCCAGCCGGTAGTTGAGGTAGCCGTCGTTGTGCACGAGGTAGCGTGGGCCGTCCGGGGTCTCCTCCATCTCCACGAACCGGGCACTCATGTAGTAGCGTCCGCGGTCCTCGTGCACGGCCACGGGAAGGAGCAGGCGCTCGAGGATGCCGCCGTGGCGCGGCTGGGCCACGAGGTCGAGGTCGGGCCCCAGGGTGCCGTAGACCAGCGAGACGGGGGCGATGCGCGCGTCGCGTCGGTTGCCCACGGCGGAGAGACGATCCACGGATCGAGCCACCGCCCGGTAGGTGGCCAACAGCGCCGCCGACGACTCGGCGCGGGGCCGGTAGCTCATGCAGGGTGTCACGGGCCCGTGCTCGGGCGTGTGGTGCAGCAGCTTGACCTTGTCCATAAGGCGGTCCTTGGCCTCGGCGTCGGCGAGGCGCGAGTGGGCCAGGGCGTCTGCCAGGATGAAGACCTCCTCGGCCGAGAAGGGCCGCCGCACGTGGTAGGTGAAGCAGTTGTTGCCGCGGTCGCGCGAGGTGACAGTGCGGGCGGGCTCGCTGTCGGGGTCCGCGATGGCGTCGC
The DNA here is from genome assembly GCA_965141595.1 of uncultured Atopobiaceae bacterium. Classification (GTDB taxonomy): domain Bacteria; phylum Actinomycetota; class Coriobacteriia; order Coriobacteriales; family Atopobiaceae; genus Granulimonas. The sequence goes on from CBCSOI010000141.1 coordinate 1,356, forward strand.
GGCGCGCGAACAGCTGGTTGAGGGCCCCGAGGTCGCGGCGGATCCGCTGCAGGGCGTTCTCATAGGCGCGATCGGAGTCGTACTGGGTGTCGGAGACGAGCAGCCCGTAGTCGCGCTCGAGGACCGTCAGGATGTCGTCGGGGGCGTCGAGGTCGCCCTCGTCCCAGGAGCTGGCCACAAGGGTCACGCCCTCGTCGTCCTCCTCTGACGTGCAGCGGCACATGAGGTCCCACAACGCGAGCATGCGCTCCTGGCTCGACGCCTTGCGCGGCGTGAGGTCTTCCTCGACGTACGTGTCTCTCTCATGGCTGGCCATGGCGCCTCCGTACCGTCATCTGGATCTGCGAGACCCATTGTGGCACGGTGTTCCGTGGACCTGAATGACATTTTTAAGCGAGGGAATATCTAGGCGGCTTTCCGCGCCTGTCGTCATGTTCCGTCGATGACGTCTGTCTCCGTATCCAGGCGGCCTTGGCTCTCGTCGCCCTCCCACCCTCGTACCATCGCCATGTGGAAGGCCTCCTCGTTGCGCGCCACCAGGGCCTCCACCTCGCCGTCCGCGAGCTCGACGCCCAGCGCCTCCGCCACGAGGGCGAACACCCGCTGGTTGGGGCGGAACCGCGGGTTGTCCCAGATCCAGCCGTCGTCCTCGCCCAAGGACCGCAACAGGGCCGCGGCCATGGCCGCCGAGCGGGCCTGACCGTTGTCGCAGGCGACCATGATGGTGCCACGACCCCGGTGCCCGAGGAAGAACGCTGCCGCCTCCCTTGCCTGCTCCCGCGTCATGGCCTGCGGGTGCTCGTAGGCGACGTCAGCGAACTCCAGCACGAGGCAGTCGGGGCGCTCCTCGACGCCTGCCATCTTGCGACGCGACGTCATGACGATGGCGGCGGCAGGGGAGGGGATCCCCGGTACCTCGGTGAGCTCCATCCGGCGCATCCGCGACTTGGGCACGATACGCGACACGACGATTCTGGTGCCGAGGTCTGGGGCCGGCTCCGGCTTCCCGGAGACGCGTCTGAAGAGGTCTTTGATTCGGTTGAAAGACCACGGCGTGAAAGGTGGGTTCATCGGCGCTCCTCGTTTTGGGCTGTGGCCAGCGTAGCTGCCCTCTGCGGCCCGCCATGAGGGATGGTGGCATAGGTGGACCACACTCGCTCCGCCCACGTTATGCCTCCATACGGCATAGTCCTTCTTACAGCGGGCCGTAACCTTCAGCACATCATCCCGACCCCGAGAGGAGACCCATGGGCGCGTTCGACAAGGTGATCGGTTACCGGAGGGTCGTCTCCGAGCTCGAGCGTATCGCGTCGGTGCTCGTCGACCCCAGCCCCTACGAGCGTCTGGGCGCCCGTGTCCCCAATGGGCTGCTCATCGCGGGCGAGCCGGGCCTCGGCAAGACCCTCATGGCCCGCTGCTTCGTGGAGGCTGCCGGGCGCCCGTGCGTCACGCTGCGGCGCACCGTCGCGGGCAACGAGTTCCTCGGCCAGATCCGCGACGCCTTCGTCAGGGCGGCGGAGGAGGCACCCTCGATCATCTTCCTCGACGACCTGGACAAGTTCGGCAGCGGCGACCGCAACCGCGCCAGCGAGCCCGAGTACGTGGCGGTGCAGAGCTGTATCGACGACCACGCCGGCAAAGGCATCTTTGTACTCGCCACGGCCAACAACGTCCTGCGCGCGGTGCCGCCGTCGCTCGTGCGCGCCGGACGCTTCGACCGCACCATCTACCTCGAGCGCCCCGAATACGAGGACGCTCGCCGCATCGCCGCCCACTACCTGAGGGAGCACTCCGTCCCCAACACCATCGACCCCGACGTCGTGGCGCAGTTCCCCATGTCGTGCGCCGAGCTCGAGGCCCGCGTGAACGCCGCGGCCGTCGTCGCGGCATCGGAGGGGAGCGACGTCGTGACCACGGAGCACGTCGTGCGGGTGTGCGTCGAGCACCGGGAGGGGAGGGCCTGGCGCCCTTGCAAGGAGCCCATGGGCTGGCAGGCGGCCGCCAAGACCAAGCGGTACTGCGACCGCGCCCGCTGCGCCTGCCACGAGGCCGGCCACCTGCTGGTAATGGAGCTCGTCGACCCCGGGTGCTCGAGCTTCGGGGTGCTTCTCGGCTCCGGCGCCCGGCGAGGGCGCGGCTTCACGAGGGTGCGGCGCGACCACAAGCCGTTCTCGCCCGACCGCACCCCCGAGGACGTGCAGGTCCTGGTGGGTCTGGGCGGGCTCATGGCCGAGGAGGTCGTCTTCGGGGCATGGTCCACGGGGTCCCGCAGCGATCTGGAGAAGGTCACCGACATCGTCTACGGCGGCCTGATGCACGGTGTGGGCGGGGTCCAGCACCTCAACGTGATCGGCGAGCGCAACAGGAGGACCACGCCGCCGTCGCCCGAGCGCATCGCCCGGCGCGAGGCGGCGGCCGTCGACCGGATCCCGCGGGACATGGCCGAGGTCCGCTCCCTGCTCAGGGGGCCCAGGGCCCTGCACGGCCAGGTGGCGCAGCTCCTCTACGACCGCGGGATCGTCTATGGCGAGGAGGTACGGGCCATGCTGGCACGGGAGGGGTACGGCACGGCCGAGGGGGACGGTCTAGGCGTCGGCGCCCCGTCGGAAGTAGCCTGAGTCGAAGAACTCGTCGAGCGTGACGCCGAGGCCGCGGGCGATGCGCTCGAGGTTCTGGAGGGAGATGTTGCGCTTGCCGGTCTCCACCTCGGCGAGGTAGGAGCGGGACATGTCGATGGCGTAGGCGAGGTCGTCCTGGCTCAGGTCTGCGGCGGCGCGAAGCTCCTTGATGCGCAGCCCGGTCTGCATGCGGATGTCCCAGTCGGTCATGGAGGCCCCTCCCTAGAGCTTCCATCCTCATTGGGCTATGGCGATTTTGTTACCTCGTTATAAGTGACAATCATTCAGCTAGGCTTTACCATTGCAGTGGGATAAGGGGCACTGAACAGCAAATCTCAAACCAGAAACCGCGGATGACCGAAAGGATGGTCTTTCAAGTCCCCTTGTATTCTTTTAGCGCCTGTTGTCACTTAAAAGTGACAAATACGACAGGCATCGAGCAAAGGAGTGAACATGGCAAGTCAGGGTAACCCGGTCAACACCACCGTCGAGCTCAACGTCCCCAAGGCCCAGGCCTTCCAGACCGTCTATGCCGCCCTCGCCGGGCAGACGGGTAACTACTTCGACGGCACCAGCGTCATGATGAGCGGTGACTCCAACCTCGTCGTCACCCGCAAGTTCCTGCCTACCTGGGCGATCGTGGTGGCCGTCATCGGCGTGCTGCTCTTCCTGATCGGCCTCTTGGCCCTTCTCTTCCGCACCACCGAGACC
>CBCSOI010000142.1:0-4678 GCA_965141595.1 uncultured Atopobiaceae bacterium
AAAAGTGCAGCTAGGTTAGGGATGTCCAGCTCCTGAGGTACAACTTTGCCGCACGGGGGCGGCCAACGTGGACGCCGTGTAACGACGGGGCCCGACCGTGGGGCGCGGCGCCTGCCCTGCACTAGAATGCGAGGGGCAGAGGGGCCGCGCGACGGCCCGCAGCTTTTTTCGACGAAGAGGGGACGCAGCCATGGCATTGAGCCAAGAGGACGTCCGCGGCATCGCCGACTATGCCCGCATCGCCTTGGAGGGCGACGAGCTTGAGGCCATGACCGCTTACATGAACGACGCGGTGGCAATGCTCGCGCCGGTCGTCGGGTTCGCCCAGGAGGCGGACCCCACCTACCATCCCATCGGCGACCTGGCCAACGTCATGCGCCCCGACGAGGTCAAGGCCGGCCTGGAGCTGGAGGACGCGCTCTACAACGCCGTGGCCGTCAAGGGCCGCTGCTTCCGCGTGCCCTCGATCATGCCCGGCGAGGCGGAGGGGGGCGACCAGTGATGGCCGACATCGACCAGCTCACCAGCTCCCAGATCGCCGCCGGCGTGGCGGCGGGCGACTTCTCGGCCACCGAGGTCTGCCACGCGGCCCTCGACGCCGTGACCCAGCGTGACCGCGACGTGGACGCGTTCCTCGAGATCACCTACGACATGGCCCTCGACCGCGCCCACGACGTCGACCGCGCCCGTGCGGCCGGCGAGGTGCTCGGCCCCCTGGCCGGCGTGCCCGTGGCCTTCAAGGACAACATGAACCTCGAGGGCTCCCACACCACGTGCGCGAGCCGCATGCTCGAGGGGTTCGACTCGCCCTACACGGCCACCTGCGTGCGCCGCATGATCGACGCCGGCGCGCTGCCCATCGGCAAGACCAACATGGACGAGTTCGCGTTCGGGTCCTCCACCGAGACGAGCCACTTCCAGAAGACCCGCAACCCCTGGGACACCCGCCGCGTGCCGGGCGGCTCCTCGGGCGGCTCGGCCGCCGCGGTGGCCGCCGGCGAGGTCACGCTGGCCCTGGGCTCCGACACGGGCGGCTCCATCCGCCAGGCGTCGTGGGCATGAAGCCCACCTACGGCGCGGTCAGCCGTTACGGCGTCGTGGCGTTCGGCTCGTCCCTCGACCAGGTGGGGCCGTTCGGCCGCTGCGTCGAGGACGTCGCGCGTGCCATGAACGCGCTCGTGGGCCCCGGCAGGGACCCGCTCGACTCTACGAGCCAGGACGTCCCCGTGGACTTCCTGGAGCACCTCGACGACCCCGTCGAGGGCCGCACGGTGGGCGTCGTGAGCTCGCTCCTCGAGGCCGAGGGCCTCTCCCACGAGGTCAAGGAGGCCTGCGAGGCCGCGCGCTGCGCCCTCGAGGACGCCGGCGCCACCATCGTGGACGTCGAGCTGCCCCACATCGACGCCGCCATCAACGCCTATTACGTCATCGGCCCCTGCGAGGCCTTCTCCAACCTGGCCCGCTTCGACGGCGTGCGCTACGGCTACATGGAGCAGGGCTGCGGCACGCTGGCCCGCCAGACGTCGCTGTCCCGCGCCCACGGCTTCGGAACCGAGGCCAAGCGCCGCCAGCTCCTGGGCGCCTACCTGCTCTCCTCGGGCGTCTACGACCGCTACTACATGGGCGCCCTCTCGGCGCGCACCCTCATCGGCCGCGACTACGCCGACGCCTTCTCCAAGGTGGACTGCCTGCTCATGCCGGTGGCCCCGCGCACGGCGTGGTTCTCCGGCGAGATGGGCGACGCCACCCAGATGTACCTGTCCGACATGTTCACCATCTCGAGCAACATCGCCGGCAACGGCTCGGTCTCGGTGCCCATGGGCCTCGGCCACGACTCGGGGATGCCCGTGTCCGTGCAGCTCCAGACCCCGGCGTTCCGCGACCGCACGCTGCTCACGTTCGCCCGTGCCCTCGAGAGGGTCGTGGGTGCCGGCACCGTGGCGCCCGGCTTCGCTGGAAGGGGAGGCTCCCTGGCATGAAGACGCTGAACGAGGTGCTCAAGGACTGGGAGGCCGTCATCGGTCTCGAGGTCCATACCGAGCTCACCACCCTCGAGACCAAGATGTTCTGCGGCTGCAGGCTCAGCCACGACGACGAGCCCAACACCAACGTGTGCCCGGTGTGCCTGGGCATGCCCGGCGCGCTGCCGGTGCCCAACGAGGAGGCCATCCGATCCATCGTCAAGGCGGGCCTCGCCACCAACTGCACCATCGAGAAGCACTCGATGTTCTACCGCAAGCACTACTTCTATCCCGACATGGCCAAGAACTTCCAGACCACCCAGGGCCCTGTGGCGTTCTGCATGCACGGGCACCTCGACCTCGAGGTGCAGGGCCCCGGCGCCAAGGAGCGCGAGGACCGCGCCGGCCTGGAGGCGCTGGACGACGGCTACATCGCGCCGGTGCGCATCCTGCGCATCCACATGGAGGAGGACGCCGCCAAGATGGTGCACGTGGGCGGAGAGGAGGGTCGCATCGCCAGCGCCACGGAGTCGCTCATCGACTACAACCGCTGCGGCACCCCGCTCATCGAGCTCGTGACCGAGCCCGACCTCCGCACCCCCGAGGAGGCCCGCCTCTTCATGGAGAAGCTCCGCCGCACGTTCCTCGCACTGGGCATCTCCGACTGCTCCATGGAGAGCGGGTCCATGCGCTGCGACGGCAACGTGAGCCTCCGCCGTCGCGGCTCCAAGGGGCTGGGCACCAAGACCGAGCTCAAGAACATCAACTCCTTCAAGAGCCTCCACGACGGCCTCGAGTATGAGATCCGGCGCCAGGCCGAGGTGCTCGAGGGCGGCGGCGAGGTCTTCCAGGAGACCCGTCACTGGGAGCCCTCCAAGAAGCGCACCGTGGTCATGCGCGTGAAGGAGACGGCCGACGACTACCGGCTGTTCCCCGACCCCGACCTCGCGCCGTTCGACCTGTCCGACGAGTTCGTCGAGGGGTGCCGGCGCGAGCTCCCCGAGCTGCCCGACGCCCGCCGCGACCGCTATGTGGCCGAGTACGGGCTCAAGCGCGCCGACGCCGCCCAGTTGGCCGCCGACCCCGACGCCGCCGCGTTCTTCGATGCCGCCGTGGAGGGTGCGCCCAAGCTCGCCCAAGGCATCGCGAACCTGCTGGTGAACGATGTCGCCGGCCACCTCAACGCCGCCGGTCTGGGCTTCTCGGCGCCCGACGTCGCCCCGGCGCAGGTGGCCGCCCTCGCCGCGCTGCTCGCCGAGGACGCCATCACCGCCAAGCAGGGCCGCGAGGTCGTGGAACTCATGGCCGGCACCAGCCAGGCACCCGACGCCATCGTGGACGCCAGGGGCATGCGCCAGGTCACCGACGACGGCGCGCTGCTGCCCATCGTGGAGGCCGTCGTCGCCGACTGCCCCGACCAGGTGGCGCAGTTCAAGGACGGCAACCAGCGTGTGGTGGGCTTCCTCGTGGGCCAGTGCATGAAGCGCGCCAAGGGGTCCGGCAACCCCAAGCGCTTCAACGAGCTGCTGGTGGAGACCATGTCCAAGGCTCCCGCGGCGAAGGCGGGGGCGACGGCCGCCGAGAAGCCGGCGGCTGCGGCTGAGCCTGAGGCAAAGAAGGCCGCTGCTGCGAAGCCGGCCGTCGAGAAGGCACCTGCCGTGAAGAAGGCACCGGCTGCGAAGAAGGCCGCCGCGAAGCCGGCAGCAGCCAAGCCGGCCGAGACCAAGACTGCGGACGCGGCCAAGCCGACGGCGAGGAAGGCCGCCGCGAAGCCGGCCGAGCCCGCCACCGAGAAGGCGCCTGCCGCTAAGAAGCCCGAGGCCAAGAAGCCTGCCGCGAAGACGGCGGCCTCCAAGAAGGCCGATCCGGCAGCCGAGAAGGCGCCTGCCGCCAAGCCCGCCGCCAAGGCCGAGTCAACCGAGGCCGCGGCCAAGTCCTCGCCCAAGGCGACCGCGGCAAAGAAGGCCGCTGCCGCCAAGAAGACGGCGACCGCGACCAAGGCCGCCACAGCGCCGAAGCCCTCCTCGGCTGCCAAGGCCGTTCCGTCCAAGGCGGCAGAGGCCAAGGCCGAGAAGCCCGCGGCCGCCACGAAGCCCGCGCCCAAGACCGTCTCTGCCCCCAAGGCTCCCGCGGCGTCGAAGCCCGCCTCCATGGCCAAGGCTGCCGCGAAGCCCGCCGCCAAGGCTCCGGCTAAGAAGGCCGCCGATCCCAAGGCGGAGCCGTCGAAGCCCGATGGCAAGCCCGTGGCCGAGAAGGCCCCGGCGGGGAAGGCCTCTGCCAAGAAGTCGGCCGCTCCCAAGGCCTCTGCGGCCGCATCGGAGGCCAAGCCTGCGAAGTCCCCGGCCAACCGCAAGTCCGCGGTCAAGCCGTCCGCTCGCAAGCGCCGCAAGTAACGGAGTCGGCCAGCCGAGCCATCGGGCGCCCCGATCCTCCCATGAGGGTCGGGGCGCCTCTCGTTCCGCCCGTCAGAAGCAGGGGGGAGGTCCCATCGGCTCTGCGTGCACCGAGAGTAGATGACCCATCGGGCAATTCGGTGCCCATGGACTGTCGGGATCGTCTCACCAACGTGGCCAGGCCATGCCAAAGGCCCCTGTGGCATGGGTTTGCCGATATCTGATGGCCAAAACCCATACCGAAGGGCCGTCTGGCATGGGTTTCCTGGCCCGACGCGCCCAAGACCCATGCCAAAGCCCGCTCCGGCATGGCCTGGCTGCATA
>CBCSOI010000143.1:0-4678 GCA_965141595.1 uncultured Atopobiaceae bacterium
GCCACACCTTCAAGATCACGGCCAGGCTCAGGACCGGCGTCACGGGCACCGTCCTCAACAAGGCCGACACCACGGTCGTGACGCGCACCCAGGACAGTCTGGAGAAGACGTCCAACACCGTGCGAGTGAGGGTCGCAACGGTTCCGCGGGAGCTCGCGGTCGTCAAGCGGGTGCGCTCGGCCGACCTCCTCGACGCCCATGGGCGCCCGGCCTTCCCCATCAAGGTCACGGTGCAGGGTGCCAAAGGCGCGCTCGCCGAGCTCTACGGCATCACGTCGTTCGATGGCGGCGGCACGGACGTCGGCGACGGCTGGGTGGCTGCGGAGACGCGGTTCGACCTCACGCCCTTCCCGCCGGGCGAGGTGGCCTCCATCGCCGTGGAGGAGGTGCCGGTGTCACGCTACCGCCTCGCCTCTGCCACGGGGACGGGGCCGTGGCAGCGCGTCGGGCGCGGGCTGAGGCTCTCCTACGACGACGTGCCCGACATGGAGAGGCTCGTGTGCACCCTCGACAACGAGAAGGTCGTCGACCGCCTGTTCGGGCACACGGCCGTCGCCGTCAACGACCTGTCCATGCAGCTCGAGTAGCGGGATGGGAAAGTGCCGCCTCCCCGGGAAGGGGCGGCGGCCCTTGCATGACGTCTCCTGGGCGCAGGCGTCAGGGCGCCTCAGCCGTGCACCACCACGACGGTGCCGCGGTCGATGAGGGAGCAGAGCTCGGCGGCCTTGTCCGGGGGCAGGTTCACGCAGCCGTGGCTGCCGTTGCTCTGGTAGATGGTGCCGCCGAAGGAGCTGCGCCAGTCGGCGTCGTGGAGGCCGATGGAGTTGCCCACGAAGGGCATCCAGTAGGAGACGGGGGTCTCGTACTCGGGCTTGCCCGTCTCGGGGTCCTTCTTGCCGATGAGGGTGCTGCCGGGGTTGGACTTGTTGAAGTAGTCATCGATGAAGTAGACGCCCGTGGGGGTCTGATAGCTCTTGGACTCGTCGCCGCTCACGATGTCGGTCTCCCACGCGAGGGAGCCGTTGGAGTCGTAGTAGCGTGCGTGCTGCTCGGCGAGGTCGACGTCCACGTAGGAGCTGCCCCAGTCACGGCCGGAGGCGTCGGGCAGGGTCTCGGCGGTCTGGTGGGTGGGGATGTCGACGGTCCCCACCTTCCCCTCCTTGACGCCCTGGACGATGAGGTCGGCGAGGGAGCCGGAGTCGACGTTCCAGCCGTAGGTGCCTCCCACCACCGTCACGGCCTTGCCGTCGGGACGGGTGTAGGAGCGCTCGGTGCCCACGGTGTCGAGGCTGCGGGAGAGCTCTCCGCTGCCCCACTCCTTGATGGCGTTCTCGTCGAGCGTGGCCTTGAGGTCGCCGTCGAGGGTCACCCAGTCGATGATCTTGGACGCGTCGATGACGCCCGCCTCCTTGCCGTCGAGGCTCAGGGTGAGCTTGGCCTTGAGGAAGGCGTTGGCCGCCTCGGCCGCCTGGGCGAGCTCCGGGGCCTCCTTGGTAACCTTGGCCTGCTCGTAGTCCTCGGCGGGGAGGGTGACGGTGCGCTCCAGCGTGTCGAGGGCGCCCTCCACCGTCTCGAGCGCGCGCCCGGCGTCGATCTTGGTGCCTGCGCGCTCCTCGGTGACCACGAACGCCGTGCTGCCCTCGTCGTAGGCGATGCTCGCGTCAACCGGGTCCGTGGCCTTGGCGTTGGCCTGCTCCACGGCCGCGTCCACGATGGCGGCGGCCTTGTCGTGGTCGTACGAGGAGCCCCGGGCGTGGGTGAGGTCGTGGGGGAGGAAGACCTCCACGGGCCAGAGCCAGGGGTGGGTCTCGGAGATGGCGTCGCGCACGTAGGCGGCGGCGTCGAACGAGAGGGAGATCTCGGACGCCTTGACGGTGAGGTCGAGGTTCTCGCCGGTGACCTGCAGCGTGTAGGCGTCGGTGCGGTCGGAGAGCCCTGACTGCACGTCGCCCACCGTGCGGAGCGAGACGTTGCGCCCGAGGATGCGCGTGTTGGGCATGAAGACGTTGGAGAAGAGCGCGACGCCCGCGAGGTAGACGGCGGCGACGGCTCCCACGACGATCAGGGCGGTCCGTGCGCCCCTGGGGAGTTTGGGCGCCTTCGCGCGGGAGGGGTGGTTGGCCATGCTGTGTTCCGCTTCCATGGGTGTCGGCGCGCGTGCGCGCCGCGAATCGTCAGACAGGGTGTATGGTAACCCAAGCCCGTGCGGACAGTCCGTGAAAGTTCATTAGTGGAAGTTTTGGGGTCGCCATGGAGATACGTTGCACAGCAGGTCTCGACGACCCCCGGCTCCGCCTCTTCCGCGGGTTGACCGACCACGACCTCAGGCGCTCCCTCGAGGCCGAGCACGGCATCTTCATCGCGGAGTCCGCCAAGGTCGTGGCGAGCGCGCTCTCCGCCGGCGTGCGCCCTGTGGCCTTCCTCCTGGAGGACCGCCGCCTGGCCCAGACCGCGCCCCTCGTCGACGCGGCTGGCCCGGACGTCCCCGTCTTCGTGCTCGACCGCGCGGAGATATCGCGCCTCGTGGGGTACCCCCACAACCGGGGCGTCCTCTGCGCCATGGAGCGGCCGGCGCCCCGCACCCCGGGCGAGGTGCTCGCCGGCGCGCGCTCGTGCGCCGTGGTGGAGGCCGTGACCGACACCACCAATGTCGGCGCCATATTCCGCTCGGCCGCCGCCCTGGGCTGCGACGCCGTGCTCCTGACCCCCACCTGCGCCGACCCGCTCGCCCGGAGGTGCGTGCGCGTCTCCATGGGCTGCGTCTTCTCGGTCCCCTGGGCCAGAACGGGGCCCTGGCCGGCGGAGGGGGTGGACACCCTCCACGACCTCGGCTTCACGGTGGTCGCCTGCGCCCTCTCGCCCGACGCCCTCGAGCTCGGCAGCCCGGAGGCCGACGCCGTGGAGCGGCCCGCCCTCCTGTTCGGCACCGAGGGGGATGGCCTGGCAGCGTCCACCGTCGCCCTCGCCGACCGCGTGGTGCGCATCCCCATGGCCCACGGGGTCGACTCCCTCAACGTGGCGGCCGCGAGCGCCGTCTTCTTCTGGCAGTACTGCCGCCGCTGAGCCCGCGAGGGCTTGTGGTTCTTTTGGTCTGCCGGCCTAGGGCCGGCACCTCTGCCTGCCCCATATGTTTGAATAGCCAAACGTATGTTCCGCGGGGCCGCGCCCCGCCAAGATGCAGTGAGGAGGTGCCCATGGACAACAAGAAGAAGCGACAGTCGATGATGCTCTACGCCATCATCGCCGTGGTCGTCGTCGTGGTCTTGCGCTCCGTGGTGTATCCCAACGTGGTCGGCCAGTCGGTGAAAGAGGTGGACTACTCCACCTTCATCTCCATGGTCGACGACGACAAGGTGAGCAAGGTACAGCTCAACACCGACAACGACTCCATCCTGTTCGTCTCCGGCGAGGGCGACTCCGCGCAGACGTACCGATGCAACGCGTTCCCCAACGACACGACGCTCGTCCAGCGGCTCGAGGACCACGACGTGCAGTTCGCGGCCGAGATCCCCGACGAGTCGTCCAACATGCTGCTCTACGCCCTCATGATCTACGGGCTGCCCATCGTCCTGCTCGTCCTGGGCGGGTGGTTCCTCAACCGGCAGCTCAAGAAGTCCATGGGCGACGACGGCCCCTCCATGAGCGTCGGCGGCGGCGGGCTGGGCGGCTTCGGCAAGTCGGGGGCCAAGGTCGTGGCCGAGAAGGAGACGGGTGTCACCTTCCGCGACGTGGCCGGTCAGGACGAGGCCAAGGAGTCCCTGGCAGAGCTCGTGAGCTTCCTCGAGAAGCCCCAGCGCTACGAGGCCATCGGCGCCAAGCTGCCCCGAGGCGCCCTCCTCGTGGGCCCTCCGGGCACCGGCAAGACGCTGCTCGCCAAGGCCGTGGCCGGCGAGGCCAAGGTCCCGTTCTTCTCCATCTCCGGTTCCGAGTTTGTCGAGATGTTCGTGGGCCGCGGCGCCGCCAAGGTGCGCGACCTCTTCAAGCAGGCCAACGAGAAGGCGCCCTGCATCGTCTTCATCGACGAGATCGACACCGTGGGCAAGCGGCGTGACGCCGGCCTCACCACCAACGACGAGCGCGAGCAGACCCTGAACCAGCTGCTCACCGAGATGGACGGCTTCGACAACCACAAGGGCATCGTGGTCATCGGCGCCACGAACCGCCCCGACACCCTGGACCCGGCCCTGCTGCGCCCCGGCCGCTTCGACCGCCGCGTGCCCGTGGAGCTGCCCGACCTCGCCGGCCGCAAGGCCATCCTCGCGCTCCACGCCGACGACGTGAAGATGGAGGGGTCCATCGACCTCGACGTCATCGCGCGGGCCACCCCCGGCGCGTCGGGCGCCGACCTCTCCAACATCATCAACGAGGCCGCCCTCCGTGCCGTGCGCATGGGGCGCAGCCGCGTGACCCAGGAGGACATCCAGGAGTCCGTCGAGGTCGTCATCGCCGGCGAGAAGCGCAAGTCCACGGTGCTCTCCGACAAGGAGAAGAAGATCGTGGCCTACCACGAGATCGGCCAATCCATGGTCGCCGCGGCCCAGAAGGGCCAGGCGCCTGTCTCCAAGATCACCATCGTGCCGCGCACCTCCGGCGCCCTCGGCTACACCATGCAGGTGGAGGAGGACGAGCACTACCTTGTCACCAAGGAGGAGGCCATGGAGCAGATCGCCGTCATGTG
>CBCSOI010000144.1:0-4676 GCA_965141595.1 uncultured Atopobiaceae bacterium
CGCCCCATGGTTTCCGGGAGGCTTCCCCTCCGTGACGCCGGCGCTTCCCGCCGGCGTCCAAGCCGAGAAACCTTCGCGCACCCGCGCCTGGCAGGGGCATAACGGAACCGTCGGCCACGGAAAGGAAGTGCCATGGAACCCACCAGGGGAGCCAGCTTCGTCGCCTCCAGCCTCTCATGCGACCCAGGCCTCGCCGAGATGATAGCGGCCTCGGACTCCGATCGCCCCCACGGCCTCATGGACCTCTCCATCGGCGACCCCGACCTCCCCTGCGACCCACGGGTCATCGAGGCGGCGTTCCGGGACGCCCGGGCCGGCCACACCCACTACGCCGACCCCTACGGCGACGGCGAGCTGCGCGCCGCCATCCGCCTGGCCTGGCAACAGGACCACGACGTGGAGGTGGGCCCCGACGAGCTCATGGTCACAGCGAGCGCCACCCACGCCATGTCGCTCCTGCTCGACGCCGTGCTCGACCCCGGCGACGAGTGCGTGGTCTTCTCGCCCTTCTTCACGCCCTACGAGGCCCAGGTCGCCCACGCGGGAGGCACCTGTGTCGAGGCCCCCTGCTCGCCGGAGAACGGGTTCGTCCCCACGGCCGGCATCCTGCGCCGCGCGCTCACCGACCGCACCAAGGCCGTCATCCTCAACAACCCCAACAACCCCACGGGCGCATGCATGACCATGGCCCAGCTCCAGGAGATCGTGGACGTCTGCCGCGAGCGCCACATCCTGCTCGTGGCCGATGAGATCTACACCTCGTTCTCGTTCTTCTCGCCGTTCTGCCCCGTCCGCTGGTGCGTGGGCTCCGAGGAGGTCTGCGCCGTGGTGCGCTCCTTCTCCAAGGACTACTCCATGAGCGGGTGGCGTCTCGGCTACGCCGTGGCGCCGGCCGACGTGGTGCGTGCCATGCGCGCCATCAACGAGTCGAACGTCTACGTGGCCCCGACGCCCTCGCAGCGGGCGGGCCTCGCCGCCATCGGGCTCCGCCACGAGATACGCGGCCGCATCCACGAGGTCTACGGCGACCGCATGCGCTTCGCCCTGCGCCGCGCCCGCGACCTCCCCGGGGTCTCGGCCCCGTCCAGCAAGGGGACGCTCTACCTGTTCCTCGACGTGCGCGGCACGGGCATGGACGACCGCGCGTTCGTCTCACTCATGGAGCGCGAGGCGCGCGTGCGCCTGCTCTCGGGGTCCGGGTTCGGATCGGCAGGCGCGGGGTTCTGCCGCATGGCGCTCAGGGAGGACATCCCCGCACTGGGGCGGGCGTTCGACGCCATGGCACGCGCCCTGGCGGCCGGCGGCGACGTCGTGTCCTTCCCCACCGGGGAGGTGCCGCCGGCCGGCGAGGACGCCGCCGAGGCGTGAGTCAGTCGGTGGGCCGCACCAGGTAGAGCCCCCTGAGCCGGGACACACGCCCGGCATCCATGCCGAGGGCCTCGTCGAGGTAGGCGTCCACGGACCCCCAACGGTCCCGCACGGCGTCGAAGGCACGGCGCAGGCCCTCCTCCTCCACGGTGTAGAGGACGTGGGCCATGGCGGCCAGCTTGGCCGGGAAGAGGTGCCTGTCGGCAAGCGCGAGCACGGCGCGGGCCCAACCCGGCTGGGTGAAACGGTTGGAGGCGAGGTAGTCCTCCACCACGAGCTCCTCGGGGACGCCGAGCGCGTGCTCGAGGAGCGCCGCGGCGATGCCGGTGCGGTCCTTGCCGGCGCTGCAGTGCCAGAGCACGGCGGACGGCGCCGGCCGCTCACCTGCGGCCATGACGATGTCGAAGAACCGCCGGTAGCCGGCGATGCCCTCGTCGCTCGTGACGATCCGGGCGTACATCTCGCTCATTCGGCCCTCGGTGCCCATCTCGTACTCGCGGAAGAGCGAGAGCATCTCGCGGGGGCCCATGGAACGGGTGATGCCCGCCGCCGACGCCGCGATGACCGGCACGAACTCGAAGCTCGTGGCCGGGAAGAGCTGGGTGGGGTCGGGCCTGGAGGTGCGCTCCCGCTCCGTGCGGAGGTCCACCACCGCCGCGAGCCCGAGGTCGGCCAGGAGGCGCGCGTCGGCCACGCTGGCACCGGCGAGCTCGCCCGACCGCAGCAGGCGACCCGGGGCGACCACATGACCGTCGGCCGTGGCGAGGCCGCCGAGGTCGCGGGCGTTGCGCACGCCGGTGAGCCCCATGTAGCCCCAGTCCGAGGCCGCGAAGCGCCGCTCGAGCGCCACCTCCGCGAGGTCGGGCCCCGCCGTCTTCCTCCCGTGGCCCATGGGCCCTCCTCCCCTCGCGCCTCAGCCGTTGGGGGCGAGCTGCTTGCCCACCACGAGGTTCTGGAAGCGCCCTTCTATGAACTCGTCGTTGAAATGGCCGTCCACGTACACGTCGACGGCGTTCTGGGGTGGTATGCCCAAACTCCGCTGCCCCATGCGGTAGAAGCAGTAGGCCGTGGCGAGCAGGTCGACGGAGATGGCCACCACGAGGATGGCCACCACCGCCCCCTGGAGCCGGTGCGAGGGCTCGCCGACGACCCACACGACCTCAGGCAGGACGAGACGGGCGTACACCACGCCCAGCACGCCCCACACCAGGATGGACGACCAGCAGATCCACTGGGTGATGGCGTCGGGGAGGCCGAGGTAGGTCCAACTCTGGGCGTGCCAGAAGTACTCCATGGCCATGCCGGTGCTCTGCTCGATGGCCGCGCCGGCCCCCATGGAGACGAGGAAGACCTCTGCGAGCGAGGCCTTGCGGAAGTTCCAGAGCACGATGGTGAACAGCAGGCCGCCGAACCCGTAGAGGGGCGAGAAGGGCCCCCACACCACGCCGGCGCGGTTCTCCATGCGGCCCTGGGAGTGCCACATCCAGACCTCCTCGGCGAAGAGGCCGAGCATGCTCGCCACGATGAAGACCACGATGTAGACCGTGATGCCGAGGGTGGCGCGGTCGAGGTACTGGTCGCGGGCGAGGCGCTCGGCATGGCGCACGGCCCGGCGCTGCTCGGTGGAGACGGCCGGGGCCGGCCGGGTAGCCATGGAGCCGTAGGCGGGGTCCGTGGTCGGAGTGCGCCGACGGAAGGGCCGGGGCAGGCGCCTGCGGCCGTCGAGGGTGCCGGCGTCCACGGCGGAGTCGGCCTCGAACCGCTCCTCTCCGAGGGCGCGGGCCCTGCCCCGGGAGCGGAGCTGGGCGTCCATGACCGAGCGCGAGCACCAGGCCGCGAGCATGCAGACGAAGATGACGAGCAATATGACGAGGAGGGTGTTGATCACAGGGCGGTTCCGCTCTCAAGCCGGGCGAACATACTTCCAGGATGGTACCCGCAAAGGGAATGGGTTTTTCCCCTTGCATCGCGGTCCGGGGTTGGTCTATAGTAGCCCCTGCAAGCGGACATGGCTCAGTTGGTAGAGCATCACCTTGCCAAGGTGAGGGTCGCGGGTTCGAATCCCGTTGTCCGCTCCAGTGATTATCAGGGCCGGTTTCGATCGGCCTTTTTATTCCCTGGCGACGTGGCCAAGTGGTAAGGCAGAGGCCTGCAAAGCCTTTACCCCCAGTTCGAATCTGGGCGTCGCCTCCAGACAGACCGGCCGGCCCCTCGGGGCCGGCCTTTTTCTTGCCCTGCAGCTGCGACTGATGTGGCAGATATGCCCGAGGCTGGATTTGCCGACTTTCTGCCTTGCAGCGCCCGCTGGGGCTGCTATAGTAGTCGAGTCTTCACGCGGACATGGCTCAGTTGGTAGAGCATCACCTTGCCAAGGTGAGGGTCGCGGGTTCGAATCCCGTTGTCCGCTCCAGAACCTTCAGGCCGCCTCCGGGCGGCTTTTTCTTTGCTGCCCCTCTCCCGCACCGGGACGCCGCCCCATGGAAAAGGGCCCCGCAGGGCCCCGTCAGGCGCTCATGATCATGCGCAGCCCCTCCTCCAAGGGGTTGAGCGGTCGGCCGAAGAGCTTCACCAGCCGCACCACGGTCCCATGCCCGAAGGGCTTGGCGTGGATCTCCACGCTGTCGCAGAGGAGGCGCATGATCTTGATGCCACGTCCATGCTCGAGGGTCACCACGGGCTCCTCGTCGTCGCCGATGTCGAAGCCGGGGCCGTTGTCCACCGCCTCCATGACAAGGCGGTCGGCGTAGACGGCCACCGTGAGGAAACCCGTGCCCTTGGGAGTGTGGAGCACACAGTTGCCCATGGCCTCGCCGGCGGCGAGCGTCATGTCGAACACCTCCGACTCATCCAGGGGAAGCCCCTCGAGGAGCTCCCGCAGGCGGTCACGGGCCATCTCGAGGTTCTCGGGCATGATGCGGAGCGTGAGGCGTCGGAGCGGCGCGGTGCCTGGGGAGAGCGGCGGGACGGGACCCAAGGGGCGGCGCTTGGCCGAGCAGGGCACGAAGGGGAGCAGGCAGCCGACGTTGAGGGCGTGCATGACACGCTCGGAGACGTTCACGAGCGTGAGGGAGCCGCCCCGCGAACGTGCCGCGCGGACGACGGTGAGGATGGACGCCATGCCGCTGGAGTCGACGAAGTCGGCCCTCTCCATATCCAGGATGATGCGCTTGCAGCCGCCCTCGACGAGCTCGAGGAGGTGCCTCTTGAGGGCGGGCGCGGTGAGGACGTCGATGTTGCCCTGGACGGGGACGAGCATGCAGTCGGAGATGATGAGCACGGGTCCTCCTCTCTGGGCTCTTCCCCGGGCG
>CBCSOI010000145.1:0-4654 GCA_965141595.1 uncultured Atopobiaceae bacterium
ATGCTCGTGTTCACGTCGTTCCCCGTGACGGCGCCGGCCTACGGTAGCGGCGTCGAGGGGGAGACCCTCGAGGTCGTCTCCGTGGACGGAGACGCCGTGGCCGACACCCAGGAGGGTGACGGCGCGGAGGATGCCGCCGTGGCAGACGAGCAGCTCGAGGAGGACGCCGGCGTGGCCGAGCCCGCCGAGCAGGACCTCGAGCCCGAGGAGGTCCCGGCCGGCGAGGCCGTGACGGCCGAGGAGCCCGCGGCCCAGGCCGCGCCCGCGAAGGTGGCGGCGAGGGCGGCCAAGGCAAACGAGGCCAGCCGCACCATCGAAGGCACGGTCACCGAGAACCTCACCTACAACAAGGCCGGGAACTACACCCTCACGGTGAACGGCACCCTCAAGGGGCAGGTCCGCATCTCCGGCGGCGCCAAGGTCACCGTCAAGGGCGCCGGCACCATCGACGGCACCGGCAAGGGCGGCTCTGTCATCGAGGTGCGCGGAGAGGGTAGCCGCCTCGTCTTCGACGGCCCCACCGTCAAGGGCGGCTCCGGCTCCTCCCTCGGCCCCCAGGGCCTCAAGGACCTCGGGTCCGGCTACGACAAGGCCGGCGGCGGCATCCTCGTGCGCCGTGACAACAACGAGGACGCAGGCGCCGCGCTCGAGTTCAGGAGCGGCACGGTCACTGGCAACACGGCCAAGGTGGGCGGCGGCATCTTCGTCGACCGCACCTGCGGCCTCACCATGGCCTCCGGCACCGTCAGCAAAAACACCGCAACCACCCACGAGGGCGGCGGCATCTACGTCGCCGGCAACCGGGAGGGCAGCGGCGCCGGTTCCTACGCCAGGATCGACGGCGGCTCCATCACCGGCAACAAGACCCAGACCACGGTCGACTGGGGCGGCGGCGGCATCTTCGTCGAGAGCAAGGGAGTGCTCTTCCTGGGCAGCTCCCTCATCACCAAGAACACCGCCAACGGCCTCGGCGGCGGCATCTCCGGCTGCCCCCACGCCCCCATCGGCATCGGCCGCATCGAGGAGGGGTTCTCCCTCTACGGCAACACGGCGAAGCGACAGAGCTGGCCCGACAACACGTACCTCGACTCCCTCACGGTCACCTACAACGGCAAGACCTACGTGGCCGGTGACAAGTGGGCGAAGGCCGACTCCGGCTTCACTGCGGCCAAGGCCATGGACTACTACTGCGTCAACGTGAGCTACATCAACGGCTACGACGGCGCCGCCAACTCCACCGTGGCGTGGACCGGCCGTGCCGCCGGCTCCGAGGCCTACGGCACCAAGGCCCGCGACATCACCATCTACAAGGGCGACTCCCTCGTGCTCCCCGGCGAGTCCCTGGGCCTCACCAGCTCCAAGCCTGCGTCCGACACCGTCAGCGGCCGTGCCGTGACCATCACCGGCAACACCAGCACCACCCACGGCGGCGGCATCGGCTGCAACGGCACCCTCATGGTGGGCAGCCTGCCGGAGTCCGACCAGTACAGCCCCCTCTCCTTCGAGGTCAAGAAGGAGTTCAAGAACAGCGACGGCCAAGCCGTCGGGCTCAAGGGCGGCGAGTTCACCTTCGATCTCGTGGACGCCTCCGGAAAGACCGTCGCCACGTCCAAGAACGATGAGAGCGGCGCCGTGCTCTTCTCCGTGGACATGGAGAACGTGCTCAAGACCCAGATCGGTGCCGGCGCGACCAAGGACATCTCCTACACCGTCCGCGAGCAGCGCCGTGAGGGCGAGAGCCGCGACGTCGAGTACGCCAAGGACGTCAAGGTGACGCTCTCGGTGAAGCACAAGGTCCAGTCCATCTCCTATCCCAACGCCTCTCTCAACGTCACCTACCACGATCCCGAGCTGAAGGGGATCAAGGTCGACGGAAAGGCGTTCGACAACGGCGCCGCCAGCGCCAACCCGGTCACCATGACCAACACCGTCAAGCTCAAGAAGACCGTTGGGTACGGCACCGTGGGCTTTGAGGCCAAGAAGAGCCTCGTGAATGCCCACGGCAAGGACATGGCCCTCACGGACGGCGCCTTCGCGTTCACCCTCACCGGCATCGACGGCACGGTGGTCGAGAACGCCGACGGCACCACGACCGTGAACGCCGACGGCTCGGTGACCGCCAAGAACGACGCCACCGGCGCCATCAAGTTCGAGGGCCTGGGCATCACCTCGTACCTCCAGGGCCTCTCGTGGGACAAGGACGGCGACAAGCATGAGGTCGCCGTCACGCTCAAGCTCAAGGAGGTTGTGCCCGCCGACTCCGACAAGGGCGACATCGCCTACGACAAGGCCGAGCACATCGTCAAGTTCACCGTGGACGCCACTGCCAAGGTCGCCGTCGACAACGCCGCCGGCACCAAGACCGTCACGGTGACGCCCGTCATCCGTCAGGGTACGGTCACCATCGACGACAAGGCCGTCGAGGCCACCCCCATCGTGAACAGGCAGTCCCTGGTGGGCGAGTGGACCCCCACGGCCACCAAGCACTTTGTGGGCTCCGGCGACCCGGGTGCGTACACCTTCACCCTCAAGGAGCTGGCCAAGGACCCCACCGGCGCCGAGGACCTCTCCCAGGTGCCGGTGAAGGAAGGCCGCACCTGGACCGGAACCACCGGTGAGTACGACGCCGACGGCACCTCCATCGTCACCTTCCCCGCCGTGGACTTCCGCATCGACGGCGAGGCCGAAGGCCAGCGCAACGACCTCGGCGACCACTGGTTCCTCATGACCGAGGACGGCGGCGACGAGCCCGGCAAGGACCCCGTGGCCTACGTCCTCAAGGTGACCGTCTCCGAGGACGACGCCGACAAGGCCAAGCTCACGGCCGAGGTCACCGGCACCTGGTTCGCCGGCTCCGTGAACGACCCCATCGCCGGTGAGGATGAGGCCCCGGTGTTCTACAACACCGACGGCGAGGCCGGCATCGCCTTCGCCAACTACGCCGTCTACGCGGCCTCCGGCGCCCCCGCCGACGCCACGTGCCTCGTCGACCCCAAGATCATCAAGGAGCTCGACGGCCGCACCATCCGCCCCGGCGAGTTCAGCTTCAAGCTGGTCACCGTTGGTGGCCCGTTCGACGACGACCTCTCCGGCACCGTGGTCTCCGCCACGAGCAACGACCGCTACGGCATGGTCGACTTCGACGCCGCCAGCCCGGCCGGTTTCGATGACGACGGCAACCCCGTCTGCCTCGTGTTCAACAGCGCGGGCGACTACTGGTACCGCGTGGTCGAGGACGAGAAGATGGAGCACGACCCCACCGTCGACTACAGCGACGAGGTCATCCTCTTCCATGTCAACATCCCGCAGCCTGAGGACGGCGAGCCGCTCACCAGCACCTTCGAGTACCACCACATCGTGGACGGCAAGGACGTCGTCTACGACGAGTCCGTGGGCAACCCCACCTGGCACCCGACCATGACCAACCGCGTGCGCGACATCGACCTGCGCGTGCGCAAGACCAGCGTGCTCGACCGCGACCTCGGCCTCGAGGGCGCCACCTACGGCCTCTACCTCGTGAACGACGAGGGCGGTCACAACGACGTCCTGCTCGGTGAGGCCACCTCCGACAAGGACGGCTGGCTGCTCTTCGAGAACGTGCAGCTGGCCTCCGGCTCCCGCTACTACTTCAAGGAGGTCTTCGCCCCCGGCGGCCACACCGTGAGCGAGTTCCGCAGCCCGTACTTCTCCGTTGTGGCCGACGCCTCCGCCCCCGGCGGCCTCACCCTGGTGAGGGCCGAGGACCCGGCCTACGACACCCAGGCCGAGCCCGCCGCCCAGGCGGAGGAGATCGCCGACGAGCCCGTGGCCCTCGCCGACAGGACCGATGACGGCGCCACCTCCCAGGAGCAGCCCGACGGCTCCACACTGCTCACCTACGCCTTCGACGGCGGCGTGTACGACGAGGCCACCCGTGTGGGCTTCAACAAGCTCGACACCCGCACCCGAGAATGGGTCGTGGGCGCCCAGCTCGAGATCCGTCGTGAGGACACCGGCGAGGTCGTGGCCTCCTGGACCTCCGGCGAGTCCACCAAGGAGCTCGTGGCCACCCTCGACGTGGACGTTAACTACGTCCTCCACGAGGTCAAGGCCCCCGAGGGCTACCGGGAGGCCGCCGACGTGGTGTTCACCATCGACCCTTACGGCAAGGTGAGCCTCGTCTCCGGCTCCGAGAACGGCAACGCCGAGATCTCCGCCGAGACCATCACGCTCTTCGACACCCAGCTGGACGCCGAGGAGGTCGTGACCCAGGAGCGCGTCACCGAGCGCAGGGTCACGGACGACAACGACGGCAACCGGGGCACCGGCGGCACGACGCGGGGCGGCGGCAACCTGCCCACCACCGGCGACCTGGCCTCCAACGGCTGGATGCTCGCCGGTCTAGCGGCCCTCATCGCCGTGGCGATGACCGGCGCGGTGGTCCTGCACAGGCGCCGCAGCTAGCCTTTTTCCGACCTGGAGTCCGGGCTCCGCATCGGCGGAGCCCGTTCGAGAGGCCCCCTGTATCCGGTGATGCAGGGGGCCTCTCTCAGGTGGCTCCTAACGATGCGGATTCCCGAAATGCGGTGAGGGCCTGCTGCCCTACCACCTAAGAGCATCAGTCAAGGGTTGAACCTTCGGTCCCAACAGTAGGGCACTATTGCTGTCACTTGCA
>CBCSOI010000146.1:0-4649 GCA_965141595.1 uncultured Atopobiaceae bacterium
GAGCTCGCCCTCGGAGAGCGTGGTCTTGCCCGTCACAGCGCCGCCGGCGAGGCCGCCGAGCAGGAACTTGCCCACGAGCACGCCGATCACGGCCGCCGCGACGACGCACACCGCGAACACCGGCACGGTGAAGCGCTTCTCGGCCGGCTTCTTGGGGGCCTTTGCCTTGCCGCCCTTGGCGCCCTTGTCGCCGTCCAGGGGCGGCAGGGCGGTCTCGGCCCCCTCCGCCGCGTCCTTCTTCTTCTCGTCTGCCATGAGACGGGTCCCTTCTCCTCGGTCACTTGCATCGATTCATGACGATGATTCTGACAGGTTCAGTATAGGAAACCAAAAGTTCCCTCTAAAAGCGAGTGGGAAAACGACCGACCCTACACGCGGGCCCGCACCGCCTCCGCGACGGCGTGCCCGTACGCGGCGCATCCCACGGCCCCCTCGGCCGAACCGGTGAGGGCGCGGCGGATGTCGGCCGTGACGCTCGTGCCCTGCGCCAGCACCTCGCGCACGGCGTCGCGCACGGCGTCGGCGGCGCCGGGCTCACCCAGGTGGTCGAGCATCAGGGCGGCCGAGAGGATCAGGGCAGTGGGGTTGGCCATGTCCTTGCCGGCGATGTCGGGCGCCGAGCCGTGCGTGGCCTCGAAGATGGCGCACTCGCTGCCGATGTTGGCCCCGGGGGCGAGCCCCAGGCCGCCGATGAGGCCGGCGCAGAGGTCGCTCACGATGTCTCCGTAGAGGTTGGGCAGCACGAGCACGTCGAAGTCCGCCGGGTCGCACACGAGGCCCATGCAGCAGGCGTCCACGATGCGGCACTCGAAGGCGATGTCGGGGTAGTCCTCGGCCACGCGCTCGGCCACGTGCATGAACAGGCCGTCCGTGGCCTTCATGATGTTGGCCTTGTGCACGCAGCACACCTTCCTGCGGCCGCGGCTGCGCGCGTACTCGAAGGCGTAGCGCACGATGCGCTCGGAGCCCTCGGGCGAGATGGGCTTGACCGAGATGGCCGAGGAGGGCCTGATGGCGCCGGGCGTGCGCGCGTTCACCGAGGCGATGATGTGCTCCGCCTCGGCGCTGCCGGCCTCGAACTCCACGCCGGCGTAGAGGTCCTCGGTGTTCTCTCGCACCACCACGAGGTCCACGTCGTCGTAGCGGCTGCCGTCCCCGGGCATGGAGAGGCACGGCCGCACGCAGGCGTAGAGGTCGAAGGCCCGGCGCAGGGCCACGTTGATGGAGCGGAAGCCGGAACCCACCGGGGTGGCGGTGGGGCCCTTGATGGCCACCTTGGTCTCGGCGACGGCCTCGAGCACCGACTCGGGCAGCGGCGTGCCGCACTCCTCGTAGACCTGGGCGCCCGCACGCTCGCGCCTCCAGCGAACGTCGACGCCGGTGGCGGCGACGACCTCCTCCATGGCGGCGGCGATCTCGGGGCCGATGCCGTCCCCGGGGATGAGGGTGACGTCGTGGGTCACGGGACTCTCCTCTCTCTTCTCCGCGGGACCGTCAGCGGTCGGCCTTGGCGGCCTCGACGATCTCCTGGGAGTAGGCCTTGATATAGGGCAGCGTGGACTTCTCGGCGTCGAACGAGACGCGCTCGGCGAGGGCGTCCCGGACGTCCTTGGGCGCCGGGCCCTGGGCGAACGACACGAGCGCCACGAGCATGTCGCGGTACTCGGGGTCGCCGTGGAAGCACTGGACCGCCTCGTCGAGGATGGGCCAGACGCGCTCGGCCTCCTCGGCGTCGCCGAGGCCGGCCTGGACGATGAGGCGGAAGGCCGCGAGGCGCACCATGGAGGAGTCCTCGTCGAAGAGCGACGCCTCGGCGCTCTCCACGGCGGCGGTACAAGCCTCCTTGTCCACCGCGGCGAGCGAGGTCAGGGCCGAGAGCACCTCCCAGCGGGTCTGGGCCTCGGGACGCTCGAGGGCGTCGCAGAGCTCCTCGACGTGGGGCGCCACGGCCGCGGGGTCCTCCGCCGCGAGGGCGGCCACCGCGTGGGCGGCGTCCTGGCGGGCGCGCCTGCCGGGGGCGGAGAGGTCCTCGATGAGCTTCTCGATGTCGTTGTCGGCCATGGGTAGGCCCTCCTTTCTTGGACGCCGCGGTGCCGGCGCCCGTGGTCTGTCAGCGGCGCGTCTTGGGGTCGGAGACCGACATGAGCTCGGGCTCGTCGGACTCCTCCTCCCCCTCGGGCCTGCGCCTGGCCCAACCGGTGCCGGTGGAGGCGGTCCTCTTGGGCCGGGGATGGCGGCCCTTCCGGTCGTTGAGCCCCATGAAGCGGTCGTGCGTGACCCACGGGCCCACGGCCTCGCCATAGCCCATCTTGAGGCCGGCGATCACGCCGCCCAGGCACCCGATGGTGCCGAACGCCAGCACCGACCACCCCGTGGCCCAGACGAGGGCGGAGACGAGGATGCCGGCGGCGTAGGAGACGGCGTTGTACCTCCAGTAGGTCTTGCGGTCGGTGACGTCCTCGGCGAGGCGACTGCCGATCCCGAAGCCCAGCACGATGCCGAAGATGGCGAGCATGAGGCCCACCACGGCCATGGCGAAGCCGTCAGTGCCCATGGCCCTCCTCGGAGCAGCCGCAACCGTCGTGGCCGTGGTGATGGCCGCCGCAACAGCCGTCGTGGTCGTCATCGTCGTCCAGGGCGGCGTGGGACCAGTCGAGCCCGGCCGCGGCGGCGTCGGCCTCCTCCTCGTAGAGCACCTCGAGGGCCTGGGTGCCGAGGTCGGCGCCGCCCATGCCCGCCAAGGTGCGGTAGAGGGCGCGCACGGTCTCGGTGCCGGGGAGCGCGAGCCCCTCGTCGTCGGCGGCCTCGACGGCAAGGCCGAGGTCCTTGGCCATGTGGCGCACCTTGAAGCCGGGCTTCCAGTCGCCCTCCTCCATCTTGGGGGCGAAGGTCTCGAGCGCGCGGGTGGCGCCCATGCCGGAGCCCACCATCTCGCAGACCTCCCCCACAGGCAGACCCTGGGCGCGGGCGAACGCCACGGCCTCGCAGGCGCCCGCCATGGCGCCTGCCAGCGAGACCTGGTTGCAGAGCTTGGCGGCCTGGCCGGCGCCGGGGCGGCCGAACCAGAAGATGCGGCTGGAGAAGGCCTCCAGGGCACCCAGCAGCGGGGCGGCCTGGGCCTCGGTGGCGCCGGCGATGAGGGTGAGGGTGCCGGCCTCGGCCCCCTCCTGGCCGCCCGTGACCGGGCAGTCGAAGGCCGTGACGTCCACGGCGGCCGCGGCCTCGGAGAGCTCGCGGGCGAGCTCCGGGCGCGACGTGGTGAGGTCCACCAGGAACGTGCCCGGCTCGGCGGCGGACAGCAGGCCGTCGGGGCCTAGGTAGACGTCCTCGACGTCCTCGGGCCTGCCCACCATGGTGAACACCGCCTGGGCGCCCTCGCAGGCCGCCGCGGGGGTGTCGGCCCAGCGGGCGCCGGCGTCGAGCAGGGCGCGCGCCTTCTCGGGGGTGCGCGTGGTCACGGTCACCTGGAAGCCCGCCCCCATGAGGTGGCGGGCGATCGGGGCGCCCATGATCCCGCAGCCCACGAACCCTATGCGTTCGATCCTCTTCATCGATCCCCTCTCGTGAGAAAGGCACCGCCCGCAGGCGGCGCCGGACGGTCCGTGGGGCCTCATTGGCCCTTGCCGCGCCTGCCCCCCACCTTGGAGGCGATGCGCTCGGAGAGCGAGCCGCGCTCGCGGCGGTCGCGGCCCCAGAAGACCATGGCCACCATGCCGGGGCCCACGTGGCTGCCGATGACCGGCGAGACGGAGCTTCGCACCACGATGATGTCCTCGCAGCCCTTCTCCTTGCGGAGGAGCCCCTCGAGCCAGTCGCCGTCCTTCTCGGCGTCGGCGGTGATGATGCCCACGGGCATGGAGCGCTCGCCGTCGCTCATCTCGCGGAAGTCCTCCACGATGGCGCGGAGGGCCTTCTTGCGGCCGCGGCACATGCGCTTGAAGGTGAGGGCACCCGAGGGGTCGTAGGAGAGCTCGGGCTTGATGTCGAGCTTGCCGCCGAGGCTGGCCGCCGAGGCGGGGATGCGGCCGCCGCGGGCAAGGGCGTCGAAGTTGTCCAGCGTGAAGAAGCCGTGGATGAAGTTGCGCGCCTCCTCGACCCAGGCCACGAGGTCGTCGAAGGACGCCCCGAGGTTGGCCTGGTGCACGGCCTCGATGGCCAGCAGCTGGGCCGCCGCCGACGGGCAGCGGTTGTCCACAACGGCGATCCGGAAGTCCGGGTACTCGTCGCGCACCATCTGCGCGGCCTCCTCGGCGGCGCGCACCGACGACGACAGGGCCTCGGTGAAGGCCAGGTAGATGGTGGGCCTGCCCTCCTCGGCGGCGCGCTTGAAGATCTCGTGGTAGTGGCCCGGGGTGACGGCGCTCGTGGTGGGGTAGGTGCCGTGGCGCATGGAGTCGTAGAACTCCCGGGCGGAGACGGTCTGGAAGAGGTCGTCGACGCGTTCCTCGCCGTTCACCACGTAGGGGAAGCCGATGACCTCCACGTCGAGAGCGCGGGCGATGGCGGGGTCGAAGTCCCCGCAGGAGTCGACGATGATGTGGATGTTGTTGCGGCTGCTCCGGAAGCGGCGCACGTGTTCCTCGCGGGCGGCCTCCTCGGCCTCCCTGCGGGCGCGTTCGGCCTCCTCGGCGTCCCTCCTGGCCTGGCGC
>CBCSOI010000147.1:0-4633 GCA_965141595.1 uncultured Atopobiaceae bacterium
CGGGTGTCTGTCGGGAGAGGGTGCCCGGGGTTGTATCCCGGGCACCCTCTCTGCTGCCTTCTCGTCTTTAAGCCATGGCGCTGCCGCAGGCCTCCTCCAGGTGCCCCTGGAGGGCCAGGCGGACGTCCGGGAAGCACTTGACGGCGGTCTCGACCCACCTGATCCAGAGGGTGCGGTCGCGGGTAACGAGGGAGACGGCCTCCGCGACCGTCGGGGCGGTGCCTGCTGCCTTTGCCTGGGCGGCCACCTCGGCCACGGCGCAGGAGACCGCGTCGGTGAGGTCCGGGGCCGGGACGGCAACGGCGTCTTCGAGGCCCAGGACCGCCAGGCACTGCTCGGCCGGGTCCTGCCCGTCCACGGCGATGACGTCGTGGCAGACGTCGTCTCCGGAGCCGAACACCTCGTCGGCCTCGCAGGTCCAGACCTCTCCCTGGAGCCAGGCGTTCAGGACCGAGAGCTCCGAGTCCATGAGCTTCCATGCGGCCTGCTCCCAGGTCTCCCTGTCGCCGCGGTCCACGTCGTCTTTCGAGACCCACTGGAACCCGTCGACGGGACGTGCCCGCTCGCCGAGGCTTGCGAGGACGGCGAGGTCCCATCCGTCCACCTGCCACGGGTCGCGCGGGTCGCCGGATGCGACGACGGCCCTGAGATACACCCCGCGGGATGCGAGGAGCCTGGCGGCGTCTGCCGGTTCCCCTGAGAGGGCGTCCAGACAGAGCTCCCCCAGGAGCCGGAGGTCGCGCGTGGCCTCCACCGAGGGGGCGCAGTCCGGGTCGGTCTCGTCCACCAGGAGGTAGTCCCCTGTGGGCCAGGGGCAGGGGATCAGGGCGAAGCCGTCCACGGGACCGGCCTCGAAGGCGTCCCATAGGTCGGGCTCCGTGGCGCCCTCCAGAGACGGGGCACGGCGCCCCGCCTCCACGAGCTCGCGGATGCAGTCGAGGGCGCCATCGCCCTCGAGCTTTCCGGTGTAGCCAGTGCCCTCGTAGCCCACGAGGAGCGGATGGGGGCCGAAAGGCGAGTCCACGAGCTCGTGGTCGGTGAGGCCCCCCTCGGCCACGAAGGCCACGACCTCCTCCGGTGTGCAGGCGTCCTCCAGAAGCGAACGCAGGACCCCCTCGGGGCCCCGGCGCCGGGTGCCCGCCCCGTCGGCGAGCCAGGCGAGGTCGCCGAACATCGCGAGGTGGTCCGGGTGGTCGAAGTCCCGACGCGGGTTCTCGGCATACTCATCGCGACGGGCGAAGACGCAGAGCAGGCGGCCGCCTGAGTCCCTCACATAGGTGGGGTCGGGGAAGTTCTTCCAAAGGTCCATGGGGGCTCCTCTCGAGAAGGGCTGACGGAGGGGACGGTTCCAGACCCCTCGGGGGTGCCCCCGCCCGGGCGTGGCGCCCGGGGGCCTCCGGCCTAGGACCGGCGATGCGGTCCCCTACCGGGGCGTCCTCCTTCTAAGCCCGTCCTCGGCCGCCACGGCGTCGACTATCTCCAGGAGCTCCGTGGCTTGGAAGAACCGGCCCCGGCGCCGGTTGCCGCAAGGGCGGACCACCTCCGCCTCGCAGGCCTTGGCAAGGACGTTTGCGGCCTGGCGCTCGCTGACGCCGATGGCCGCAGAGGCGATGGCCACCGAGGTGACGGGCTGGGTCACCAGGTGGGCGAGGAGCCTGGACGCCGCCCCCGTGGGCCTTGCCCCCATGGCCTCGCGCCACCGGCCCATGACCGAGTCGATGGCCGAGGCGGCCCTTCTGGCCACGGCGACGCCGTAGAGGACCGATTCGGCGAGGCGCCCCACCAAGGGCGAGATGTCGCCTCCCTGGTAGGCGTCGATGGCGTCCATGTAGCGGCCGACGTCGTGGAGCAGGCCCGCCGACAGGGGCATCACCTGGACCCGGCAGACACCATCGTCCTTCAACATGCGGTGGATGAGGGCGCGGCCGCACCGCCCGTTGCCGTCCGCGAAGGGGTGGACCGTCTCGAACTGCCCGTGGAAGCAGGCCGCCTTCACCACGGGGTCGATGTCGTCGCGACGGGCGAAGGCGACAAGGTCGTCCACGAGGGCGGCCACACGATCTGGCCGGGGAGGCACGAAGAGGGCCCCGTGGGGGCTGTAGGGGGTGCCGCCCACCCAGACCTGCTCGGTCCTGAGCCCCCAGGCCTCGCCCATGAGGGCCCCGTGGACCGAGATGACCGTGTCGGCCGTGATGGGGCCGGCCTCGCCCAGGGCCTTCCGCATGGCCTCGAGGTTCCGGGCGACGAGCCGGGCGTTCTCCGGAAGGTCGGCCGACACCTCCGCCCAGGCGATGTTTCGGGCGCTCGACGTGAGGTGCTCGATCTGGGAGCTCGCCGACGACTCGCTTCGCAGGAGGAGGGCGGGGAGGTCGTAGCCGCAGGCCGCCTGCTCGGCGTCGAAGCGGGCGAGCTCCCGGCCGGCCTCGGACACCAGGGGCCAGAGCCCGGGGTCCGGCCTCGGGGTGGCCTCTGCGATGGGGCCGGGCACGGCCGCCCGAAAGGTCTCCAGGATCTTCCGGCGGCGGCTCCCCGGGACCCAGGAGTCGTCGTCGTACCTCGATTTCCAAGGCACCTCCTCGCAGCCCACGGCCGGCCAGGCGCCGTCTCGGGTCCCCATGGCCCCCTCACTTCCGCTGCCGTCTCCTTAACGGAAATTATATCGTAGAAACTTCCGTTAGCTACTTCTTAGTGGCAATCCCGGTGTCAAAAGGGAGGGC
This sequence comes from uncultured Atopobiaceae bacterium, assembly GCA_965141595.1. Lineage (GTDB taxonomy): Bacteria > Actinomycetota > Coriobacteriia > Coriobacteriales > Atopobiaceae > Granulimonas. Next base: position 2,718 of record CBCSOI010000147.1, read on the forward strand.
CCCGGGATCTCCCGGGGCCCTCGCGGGTCGCCTTGCCTAGCTGACCGGCTCATAGTGGTTGATCAATTGACATCCCCCCACGACTAAAGCCGTGGGATTCCAAGAGCTCTTAAGCTGCTACTTGAGGGTACTTGGCGGTTCCTGCTGCTGACGGCATCGGTTCACCGTTCACTTCACAGGCGATCCGGGCCTGCCCGGCCCTTCCGAGTATGTTCTTGGCCGCGTTGACGTCGGCGTCCTCCGTGTGGCCGCACCTCTCGCAGCGGAAGGTGCCCCGGCTGGGGCGGTTCGCGGCCGCCGTGTGGCCGCACACGCTGCACTCCTGGGAGGTGTAGGCGGCGGGCACTTTCACCAAGGTGCCGCCCCGCTCGGCCAGCTTGTACCCGAGCATCAGGCAGAAGGCGCCCCAGCCCTGGTCGAGGATGGCCCTGTTGAGGCCGGCCTTGGCCGACCTCCCCTTGCCGCGGCCCCGGGCCGTCATGGCGGCCACGTCCAGGTCCTCGACGGCGACGAGGCCGTGGTTTTTGGCTATGTCGTTCGAGACCTTGTGGAGCGTGTCGCGCCTGACGGCGGCGGCCTTGGCCTGGAGGCGGGCGACCTTCTGCCTCTGCTTCCGCCAGTTGGAGGACCTCCGCTCCCCCTTCTTTGAGCCTACCTTGCGGGAGAGACACCTCTGCTCCTTGGCGATCCGCGCCTCCAGGTCCCGGAGGGCGTGGACGCCGGGGTAGACGGTGCCGTCGGAGAGGGCGGCCAAGTACACCACCCCACGGTCGAGGCCCACCGGGTCGTGGAGGTCGAGGGTGGGCTCCGGTTCCTCAATCTTCACCTGGACGAAGGCAGACCAGTGACCGGCCGCGTCCCGTTTCACCGTGAGGCTCTTGTACTCGCCCGCCAGGTGGACGTTTCCCCGGTAGCGCACCCAGCCGGCCTTCGGGACGTAGAGACGGCGGGAGGAGGGATCGAGCCTCCATCCCTGGGGTAGGCGGAACCCCTCGGCCCCTCCCTTCCTCCGGAAGCGGGGCACCCCGAAGTGGTCGGGCCTCTTCCTCCGGTTGGCGAAGGCCTGCCCCAGGTCGCGCACCGACTGCTGGAGGGCCTGGGCCACCGCCTCGGAGAGGTAGGTGTACTTCGGATCTCTCTTCCAGACAGTCATTTGCCTCATGGCATCATTGACGTCGAAAGAGGGGTCCTTCTCCCCTTGGAGGAGGTTGTGCCGGTCCAGTGAGAGATTCCAGACCTTGCGGCAGCACCCGAGTGTGCGGACGAACAGGTCCTCCTGCTCCGGTGTGGGGTAGAGGCGCAACGTGCAGAAACGTCGTCTCTCGGCCATAGCACGCCTCCCTTCATCGCTCATCATGCAGAATCAGTTATCACCTGAACCTATGGCCCCACTTATGAGACCGGCTCATAGTGGTTAATCAGATAGCCGCCACCCTCGACGCAGGTCTGCATGCCGATGCCGCCGTTGGCGTGCACCCAGCCCTCGACCTCTTCCCAGGTGGTGTCACGGGAGACCTCCTGGGAGCCGGCGAGGCGGTAGGTCTTTCCGTCCACCTCGACGTACTCCGTGCGGTTCGTGATCTTGGCGCCGTTGTCGCTCCAGTTGTGAGCGATGTAGTAGCCGTCGGCCCACTTGGTGACGGAGCCGTCGGAGGCCGCCGAGCCGGTGCCGTAGGCGTTGGAGTAGTCGATGTGCCAGGCGCCGTCGGAGCCCTGGTAGGTGCTGGCCCCTGCCGGGGCCGCGGCGGCAGCGGCGCTCTTGGAGGAGAAGCCCCGGCCGTAAGCGCCGGAGCCCTTGGAGGCGCTGGCGGCGGCACGGGCGGCGGCCGCCTCGGCGGCGCGCTTGGCCTGCGCCTCCTCCACCTCGGCCCTGGCAGCCTCGGTGGCCTCCTTGAGGTCGGCCGTGGCGCCCTCCA
>CBCSOI010000148.1:0-4623 GCA_965141595.1 uncultured Atopobiaceae bacterium
AACGCGTCCACGCCGAAGGCGTAGAGGGCCGACCCGACGAGGATCAGCGCGACGTCGCGCACGACCCTCCTGACATCGACCCCTCTTCCCATGGAACCCCCTACTCGGCCTGCTGCGACACCGCCCACCGATGATACCCGACGATGAACTGGTCGAGGTCCCCGTCGTCGAGCACCGCCGACACGTTGCCGGTCTCGATGCCGGTGCGCGTGTCCTTCACCAGCTGGAAGGGGTAGAGCACGTAGTTGCGGATCTGGTTGCCGAACGAGATCTCGTGCTTGGGGCCGCGCAGCTCGTCGAGCTCCGCCTCCCGCTTGGCCTTCTCCTGCTCGTAGAGGCGGGCCTTGAGGATCTGCATGGCGCTGGCCTTGTTCTGGATCTGGCTGCGCTCGTTCTGGCAGGTGACCACGATGCCCGAGGGCAGGTGCGTGATGCGCACCGCGGAGTCGGTGGTGTTGACGCCCTGGCCGCCGGGGCCCGAGGCGTGGTAGACGTCGACCCTGAGGTCGGAGGGGTCGATCTCGACCTCGATGTCGTCGGGGAGCACCGGGAGCACCTCGACACCCGCGAAGGTGGTCTGGCGCCGCTTCTTGGCGTCGGTGGGCGAGATGCGCACGAGGCGGTGCACGCCTTGGTCGGCGCGCAGCATGCCGTAGGCGTTCTTGCCGCTCACGGTGAACGTGGCCCTGTCGAGGCCGATGACGTCGCCCGCGGGCGCGTCGTTGACGTCCACCTTCCAGCCGCGGCGCTCGCAGTAGCGCAGGTACATGCGGAAGAGCATCTCCGTCCAGTCCTGGGCCTCGAGGCCGCCCTGACCGGGCGTGATGGTGACGATGGCGTCGCCATGGTCGAGGTCGTCGGTGAACCAGCTGGAGAGCTCGAGCTCCGAGAGGCTCGAGGAGAGCCGCTCGGCCAAGGCCTGGGACTCCCCTCGCAGGTCGTCGTCGTCCATCTCGTCGCCGAGCTCGAGGGCCGCCTGGGCGTCCTCGAGCAGCGAGCGGGCGGCCTCGAAGGCCGCGACGTCGTCACGGTCGCGGGCCAGGGCCTCCATGACGGCCCGGGCGGCGTCGGCGTCGTCCCAGAACCCGGGTGCCGCGCTCTCCCGCTCGAGGCGGGCTATGCGCTCGCGGGTCTCGTCGAGGTGCAGATAGCCCTCGACCTCCTCAAGGCGCGCCGAGAGGAGGCCGAGGTCCGCCGTGGTGGCTTCTTCGCTCACTTAGTGCTTCTTTCCGTGGCAGTTCTTGAACTTCTTACCCGACCCGCAGGGGCACGGGTCGTTGCGCCCCACGCCGGCGTAGGGGTCGCCGGACTCCGCCTTGACGTAGGGGCGGGGCTTCGCCGGCTCGCGGTCCTTGCCGTCGCGGGCGATGTTGCTCGTGGCGGCGATGCGGCCGCGGGGACGGTCGCCCTGGTCGCCGTCGACCTCGGCGGGGCCGGAGAACGTCGCGCCGGCGAGGTTGTCTCGCTCGGGCTCGGGCTGGGGCCGGGTGGAGACCTCGATGCGCAGGAGCGTGCGGATGTAGTCCTCGTACATGGCGTTCACGAGGGCCTGGAAGGCGCGGTAGGCCTCCTGCTTGTACTCCACCAGCGGGTCGCGCTGGCCGAAGCCACGCAGGCCGATGCCGGTCTTGAGGTAGTCCATCTCCTGGAGGTAGGTCATCCAGCGCTGGTCGATGACGCGGAGCATCACCTGCTGGGAGAGGTCGGCCATGACGTCGGCGCCGAGGGCGTCGGAGCGCTGGGCGTAGAGGTCGGACACGTAGCCTCGCACGATGGAGAGGATCCGCTCGCGGTCCATGTCGGCGTCGAGCTCGGGGATGTCCTTCTTGCCGGTGAGCTCCTCGAGCCACCCGCGGAGGCCGTCGAGGTCCCACTCCTCCGTGCCCTTGCCGGGGCAGAACTCGTCAACGGCGGTCTCGCAGGTCTGGTCGAGCACCTCCTGGACGTGGCCCACGAGGTCCTCGCCGTCGAGGATGCGGTTGCGCTCGGCGTAGATGACCTGGCGCTGCTGGTTCATGACGTCGTCGTAGTCGAGGACGTTCTTGCGCATGCCGAAGTTGATCTCCTCGATCTTGCGCTGGGCGCTCTCGACGGCCTTGGAGACCATCTTGGCCTGGAGCGGCATGTCGTCGGGCATGTCGTAGCGCTGCATCATGGCGCCGATGCGGTCCATGCGGTCGCCGCCGAACAGGCGCATGAGGTCGTCCTCCAGCGAGAGGTAGAACTGGGTCTCACCGGGGTCGCCCTGACGGCCGGAACGGCCGCGGAGCTGGTTGTCGATGCGGCGCGACTCGTGGCGCTCGGTGCCGATGACGCAGAGGCCGCCGGCCTCCACCACATGCTCGCGCTCCTCGGAGCACACGGCCTTGGCGCGGGCCAGGGCGTCGTCGCGCTGCTGTTGGGTGGCCTCCTCGAGCTCCACACCCTCGGCCACGAGCATGTCCTCGGCGAGCACCTCGGGGTTGCCGCCGAGCAGGATGTCCGTGCCTCGGCCGGCCATGTTGGTGGCGATGGTCACGGCGCCCTCGCGGCCGGCCTGGGCCACGATCTGCGCCTCGCGCTCGTGGAACTTGGCGTTGAGGACCTCGTGCCTGATGCCGCGGCGGTCGAGGGTGTCCGACAGGCGCTCGGAGCTCTCGATGGTCACGGTGCCCACGAGGACCGGCTGGCCCTTGGCGTGGCGACGCTCGATGTCGTCGGCCACAGCGGCGAACTTGTGGTCCACCGTGCGGTAGATCTGGTCGTCGAGGTCCACACGCCGCACGGGGCGGTTGGGCGGGATCTCCTGCACCGGGAGCTTGTAGATCTCGCGGAACTCGCCGTCCTCGGTCATGGCGGTGCCCGTCATGCCCGAGAGCTTGTCGTAGAGGCGGAAGTAGTTCTGCAGCGTGATGGTGGCCAGCGTCTGGTTCTCCTCGAGCACCTTGACGCCCTCTTTGGCCTCGATGGCCTGGTGCAGGCCCTCCGAGTAGCGGCGGCCCTCCATGATGCGGCCCGTGAACTCGTCGACGATCTTCACCTCGCCGCCCGTGACCACGTACTGCTGGTCGCGGTGGAACATGTACTCGGCCTTGAGGGCCTGCTGGAGGTGGTTCACCAGCTGGCCGGCCATGTCGCCGTAGATGTTGTCGATTCCGAGGCGCCGCTCGATCTTCTTGAGGCCCTCGTCGGTGGCCATGATGGTGTGCTTGGCCTCGTCGAGCTCGTAGTCCTCGTCGGCCACGAGACCCTTCACGGCACGGGCGAAGTCGCGGTAGATGGAGGCCGACTTGGTGCCGGCGCCCGAGATGATGAGGGGCGTGCGCGCCTCGTCGATGAGGATGGAGTCGACCTCGTCGACGATGGCGTAGTGGTGCCCGCGCTGCACGCGGCGGGAGGCCTGGGTGACCATGTTGTCGCGCAGGTAGTCGAAGCCGAACTCCGAGTTGGTGCCGTAGGTGACGTCGGCGGCGTAGGCGGGGTGCTTGTCGCCCAGGGGCATGCCGTTCTGGAGCAGGCCCACGCTCATGCCCATGGCGCGGTAGAGACGGCCCATCCACTGGGCGTCGCGGCGCGCGAGGTAGTCGTTGACCGTAACGATGTGGACGCCCTTGCCGTCGAGCGCGTTGAGGTAGCCCGCGAGGGTGGAGACGAGCGTCTTACCCTCGCCGGTCTTCATCTCGGCGATCATGCCGCGATGCAGCGCGACGGCGCCCACCACCTGCACGTCGAAGTGGCGCATGCCGATGACGCGCTCGGACATCTCACGGACGGCCGCGAAGGCGTCGGGGAGCAGGTCGTCGAGGGACTCGCCGTTGGCGCGGCGCTCCTTGAGCAGCGGCGTCATGGCGGCGAGCTCCTCGTCGCTCTTGCCGGCGTACGTGGGGGCGAGGTCGTTGACATGGTCGGCGATCTTTTGGAATTCCTTGAGCTCCTTATCGGACCCCATCGACAGGATCTTGGAGAACAGTCCAGCCATAGGCACCTATCCTTTGTTCTTGGCGGGGCGCGGGGCCGGTGGACGCCGCACCGCCATACCACTATAGCCATAGCCGACGGGGCCCCGATCGAGAGGGCGCTTCCGCGGCAGTATTTCAAGCTTCATGCAGACTACCTCATTCCCCCTCGTAGTGCCATATTTACACACCTAGAACAATCGATTATTCGACGGTCTGGCACAGCCCTCTGATTCTCTGGTCGACCTCCCTCGCGAGGGCTGCGAGCTCGGGGCTCGGCGGCGAGCCGTAGACCTCATCGACCGCCCTCGCGTGGTCCCGGCACACCTGGGCCGCCTCGGAGAAGCGGTGGGCGGCCATGAGCATGCGCACGTAACAGGCCGCCGCGTCGTCCCTTGCGGGGCAGAGGCCCCAGGCCGCCTGGGCGAGCACGATGCCGTCGTGCTCGCGGGAGCACCCCGCGGAGAGCGCGGCACCCCTCACGAGGGCGTCGACGTAGCGGCACTCGAGGCGGTCCCGCTCCGCGACGAGGAACTCGAACGCGGGCCCCGTCTCGGGCACGTGGAGGCCGCCGGAGTAGAGCGCCATTGCCTTCAGCGCGGCGTCGACGCGCCGCTCGTCGGACCCCGGGCCGAACACCTCCGCCAACGCGGCACGCAGCCCGTCGACGTCGCACTCGACGAGCGGC
>CBCSOI010000149.1:0-4619 GCA_965141595.1 uncultured Atopobiaceae bacterium
CTCCGGCCATGTGGCCGGCGTGGTGGTGCAGCCACAGATCATCGGCGGCCTCAAGCGCGGCCGTCCCGCGCCCCGTGCCGCCGAGGCCCCCGAGGTGCTCGTCCCCTGCGACGTCGTGGCCGTGGCCATTGGCCAGGCCATCCAGAGCGACGCCTTCGCCGAGCAGGGCATCCCCTGCAAGTGGGGCCGCATCCAGGCCGCCGAGGACGGCTCCATCGACGGCTTCCCCGGTGTGTTCGCCGGCGGCGACTGCCAGAGCGGCCCGGCCACGGTCATCCGCGCCGTCAACGCCGGCAAGGTGGCCGCGGGCAACATCGACAACTACCTCGGCTTCAACCACACCGTCGGCTTCGACGTCGAGCTGCCCCACGTGCAGTTCAAGGGCAAGACCAGCTGCGCCCGCTGCGAGATGACCGAGCGCGAGGCCAGCGACCGCATCGGCGACTTCGACCTGGTGGAGCACGGCCTCACGGCCGAGGAGGCCCATCAGGAGGCAGGGCGCTGCCTGCGCTGCGACCACTTTGGCTTTGGCGCGTTCCGCGGAGGGAGGATCGACCAATGGTAGGGACCAAGACCGTGACCGTGACCGTCGACGGCCGTGCGGTGGAAGTGCCCGACGGCGCCACCATCCTCGATGCCGCCCGTGCCGCCGGGGCCCAGGTGCCCACGCTCTGCTACCTCAAGGACCTCAACGAGATCGGCGCCTGCCGTGTCTGCCTGGTGGAGATCGAGGGCACCGAGCAGCTCGTGGCCTCCTGCAACAACGTGGCCCTCGACGGCATGACCGTGCGCACCAACAGCCCCCGCGTGCGCGCCGCCCGCAAGGCCAACCTGGAGTTCCTGCTCTCGCGCCACGACTCCACCTGCACGAGCTGCGTGCGCTCCGGCAACTGCTCGCTGCAGTCGCTTGCCAACCAGTTCGGCATCTCGGAGCTCCCGTACAGGAAGGAGCTCACCCACACCCCGTGGAACCAGGACTTCCCACTCATCCGCGACGCCGACAAGTGCATCCACTGCCTGCGCTGCATCCAGGTGTGCGACAAGGTGCAGAACACCGGCGTGTGGGATCTCACCAACCGCAGCAGCCACACCTGCGTGGGCGTGGCCGGCGGCGCCCCCATCGAGCAGACCGACTGCACCCTCTGCGGCCAGTGCGTGACCCACTGCCCCACAGGGGCCCTCCGCGAGCGCGACGACACCGAGCGCGTCTTCGACGCCATCGCCGACCCCGACACCACCGTGGTGGTGCAGGTGGCCCCGGCCGTGCGCGCGGCCTGGGGTGAGACGCTCGGGCTCGCCCACGAGGAGGCCACCATCGGGCGCATGGCCGCCGCGCTCAAGGAGCTGGGCGTCGACTACGTGTTCGACACCAGCTGGAGCGCCGACCTGACCATCATGGAGGAGGGAAGCGAGCTCCTCGCCAAGGTGGCCGAGGCCGTCGAGCTGGGGCCGGACCACCCGGACGCCCCGCGCTTCCCCATGTTCACGAGCTGCTGCCCCGGCTGGGTGCGCTACGCCAAAGCGCACCACCCGGAGCTCGTGGACCAGCTGTCCACGGCCAAGTCGCCGGGCCAGATGTTCGGCGCCGTCACCAAGAGCTGGTTCGCCGAGAACGCCGGGCTCGACCCCCACAGGGTCTTCTCGGTGGAGGTCATGCCGTGCCTGGCCAAGAAGGCCGAGGTGGCCTACGAGCCCATGAACGACGCCTGCGGCGACCCCGACGTGGACGTCTCGCTCACCACCCGCGAGATGGACCGCATGCTGCGCGCGGCCTGCATCGACGTGGCGTCGCTGCCCGAGGGCGTGCTCGACCAGCCCTTGGGCACCTTCACCGGCGCCGGCGTCATCTTCGGCGCCACCGGCGGCGTCATGGAGGCGGCCCTGCGCACGGCCCACGCCCTCACCACGGGCGAGGAGGCCGACGCCGACGCCTTCTCGGACGTCCGCGGCATGGACGGCTGGAAGGAGGCCGTGTTCGACATGGGCGGCGTGCCCCTGTCGGTGGCCGTGGTGAGCGGCCTGGCCAACGCCGAGCGGCTCATCGAGGCCGTGGAGGCGGGCGAGGCGAGCTACCACTTCGTGGAGGTCATGGCCTGTCCCGGCGGCTGCGCGGGCGGCGGAGGCCAGCCCATCCACGACGGCTGCGAGCTGGCCGACGAGCGCGGCGACGTGCTCTGGGGGCTGGACCGCGCCATGCCCCTGCGGAAGTCCCACGAGAACCCGCAGGTGCAGGCCGCCTACCGCGACTACTTCGGCGAGCCGTTGAGTCACCGCGCCCACGAGCTGCTCCACACCGACCACCGCGCGTGGAAGATGCCCAACGAGGCGTAGCCCGTACGCATGGCGACCAGGCGGCGGCCACCGCATCCCGGTGCGGGGGCCGCCGCCGCGTGACAAAGGGGCGGTGACACGGGTCACTTCGCCTGTTGAGGGATTGATTCTCTCGGGCGTCTTCGCCGAGTTATTCCGAGCCGGCCCGAGCCTCCCCGAGTCGCCCCGACCCCCTCCTCCACACCTGAACGCAGTCGAGGGCGACCAATCCCGCACCTGAACGCGTCTGGGGGCGGATTTCGCACGCCTGAACGCGGTTGAGGGCGACTTTCGGGGCTGTCTCGCGTCCGGATCCGCCCTCAACCGTGTTCAGGTGCCGAGGGGTGCCGCGCCCCTCCCGCCGACGCTCCATTGCCCCCGTTTTCACCCCTGTGAAAAGGGCGGCCGTCACCCGGCGCCCCGGCCGCCCCCTTGGTAGCTTTTAAGAAACCGACCGAGGAGGGCCCCACCATGGACTTCAACACCGAGTGCATACACGCCGGATACCAGGCCGGCAACGGCCAGCCGCGCACGCTGCCCATCGCGCTCAGCACCACCTATCCCTACGACTCCTGCGAGCAGGTGGCGCGGCTCTTCGACCTCTCGGAGGACGGCTTCTTCTACTCGCGCATCGCCAACCCCACGTGCGACGCCGTGGAGCGCAAGATCGCCGCCCTCGAGGGCGGCGTGGGCGCCCTGCTCACGAGCTCGGGACAGGCCTCCAACCTCATCGCCGTGCTCAACCTGGCCTCGGCCGGCGACTCCATCGTGGCCTCGAGCGCCATCTACGGCGGCACCGTGAACCTCTTCTCGGTCACGCTCAAGCGCTTCGGCATCGAGACGCGCTACGTGGGCCCGCGCGCCACAGAGGACGAGATCCTCGCCGCCGTGGACGGCACCACCAAGGCGGTCTTCGGCGAGACCGTGGCCAACCCGGCCCTCGACGTCCTGGACATCGAGACCTTCGCCGCGGCCGCCCACCGGGCCGGCCTGCCCCTCATCGTCGACAACACCGTCCCCCCGCCGGTGCTCTGCCGGCCCATGGACTGGGGCGCGGACGTCGTCACCCACTCCACCACCAAGTACATCGACGGCCACGCCATGACCGTGGGCGGCGTCATCGTGGACTCCGGGCGGTTCGACTGGGAGGCCTCGGGGCGCTTCCCGGGCCTCACGGAGCCCGACGAGAGCTATCACGGCGTGGTCTACACCCGCGACTTCGGCGCCTCCGCCTATATCGTGAAGGCCCGCGTGCAGCTCATGCCACCAACGCGTTCATCCTCAACGAGACCCTCGAGACGCTGCCCCTGCGCATGGCCCAGCACGGCTCCAACGCCCTGGCCGTCGCCCGCTGGCTCGAGGGCCGTCCCGAGGTGGAGTCGGTGAGCTACCCCGGACTGGAGTCGAGCCCCGACCACGACCTCGCCGAGAGGTACCTGCCGAACGGCGGCTGCGGCGTCATCTCGCTCGTGCTCTCCGGAGGCCGCGAGCGCGCGGCAGCCTTGCTCGACGCGCTCAGGATGATCCGCATCGAGGTCCACGTGGCCGACTCCCAGACCTGCGCCCTGCACCCGGCGAGCTCCACCCACCGCCAGCTCACGGACGAGCAGCTCGCCGCCGCCGGCGTGGAGCCGGGCCTCGTGCGTCTGTCGTGCGGCCTGGAGAGCGCCGACGCCATCATCGCCGACCTGGAGCAGGCGCTGGCCGCCATCGCCTGACGCCCCCTGTCCCACCACCCGGACATTTTTGTCCCAATGGTCGGGCACTTCTGTCCCACGGGGCGGCCCCGGCCGCCCCCACCCGGGCCCGCGCGGCCGTCCCCGCCGCCCCGTGCAGCAAGGGCGCACAGTAAGGGGCCCGTGACGCAAACCCTGCTTACCGTGCGTTCGCCAAGGCCGTCTCGACGCAAGAGGCCCTTGGCAAACGGTTTCTGGGCGACAAGGGCCCCTTGGCGAACGGTTCGGCGCACAGTAACGGCCCCTCGTGTCGAGAGGCCCTTACTGTGCGCCCTTAGTGCGCATCCCCGCCGTGCGCCGATGGTCAACCACGCAACAGGCGAAGCGACGGATGGGGCAGGCGCCTTTGCCGCGCGCGTCCCATTGGCCGGGCACTTCTGCCCCACAGTCAAATCGGCAACAGGCGAAGTGACACATGTCACCGCCCCCTCTGTCGCGCGGCGGCGCGTCATGGAAAAGCCCGTCGGCGGCCGTGGCCCCCGGCGGGCTCGGCGGGGCGGTGACGCGACGCCGCCCGGTCGTTCCCGATGTCCGTGCGGGATGCTAGCCCTGGCGGGTGACGTTCTCCTCGGC
>CBCSOI010000150.1:0-4600 GCA_965141595.1 uncultured Atopobiaceae bacterium
CGTTGGCGAAGACCTGCATCCAGCCCACCGTGGGGAAGAACACGGCGATCTGGGCCGGGAAGTACAGGATGGCCGAGGCGAAGATGAGGGGGATGACGCCGGCAGTGTTCACCTTGACCGGAAGGTAGGTGGACTGGCCGCCCATCACGCGACGCCCCTGGACACGCTTGGCGTAGGACACCGGGATGCGGCGCTGGCCGCGCTCGATGTAGATGATGAACGGGATGACCGCCAGGATCACCAGCACCACGAGCACGGTCATGAGGGCGCCGTTGTCGCCCTGGGAGATCGAGCTGAAGATGGCCGCGGGAAGACCGGCCATGATGTTGGCGAAGATGATGAGCGACATGCCGTTGCCCACGCCGCGCTGGGTGATGACCTCGCCGAGCCACATGATGATCATGGCGCCGGCCAGCATGGTGACGACCACCATGATGTCCATGAGCCACTCGGGGGCCGGGATGCCCGTGAAATCGATGCCGTAGGCGTCGCTCTTGAACAGGAAGAGGTAGCCCACCGCGTTGAGCAGCGCGAGCCCCACGGTGATGTAGCGGGTGTACTGAGTGATCTTGCGCTGACCGGCATCGCCCTCCTTGGCGAGCTCGCCAAGGGAGGGGATCACGGCCTGGAGCATCTGCATGATGATCTGGGCCGTGATGTAGGGCATGATGCCGAGGCTGAAGACCGACACGCGGGCGAGCGCGCCGCCACTGACCAGGTTCAGGAGGGCGAGCGCGCTCTGATCACCGAGTGCGGTCTGGAATTGGTTGAGCATGCCCTCGAAGGGGATGCCCGGCACCGGCACGTAGGCGCCGATGCGGTACAGCACGAGGATGCCGATCGTCAGCAAGATCTTGTCACGGAGTTCCTTCACACGGAACGCGTTGGCAATACCTTTTAGCACGATTACTCGACCTTTCCTCCGGCTGCCTCGATCTTCTTCTGGGCAGAGGCGGACACCTTGTCGACCTTGACGGTGAGGGCCTTGGTGAGCTCGCCGTCGCCGAGGACCTTCACGGGCGTGGAGGCCTTCTTGATGATGCCCTTGGCCTCGAGGGAGGCGCCGTCCACCACGTCGCCGGCCTCGAACTTGGCCTCGAGGCGGTCGAGGTTGACGGGGGCGTACTCCACGCGGTTGGGGTTCCTGAAGCCGGGGAGCTTGGGCAGGCGCATGGCGAGCGGGTTCTGGCCGCCCTCGAAGCCGGCGCCCTTGCCGCCGCCGGAGCGGGAGAGCTGACCCTTGGTGCCGCGGCCGGCGGTGGTGCCGTGACCGGAGGAGTTGCCGCGACCGATGCGCTTGCGCTTCTTCTTGGCACCGTCTGCGGGACGGAGATCATTGAGCTGCATGGGGGTACTCCTAGTTCTCTTCCACTTCGACCAGGTGCTTGATCTTGAAGACCATGCCCCTGATGCTGGGGTTGTCGGGCTGCTCGACGACGTCGCCGATACGACGGAGGCCGAGGGCGCGGGCGGTACGCGTCTGGTCGCCCTTGACCTGGGTGACCGCGCTCCTGACGAGCTTGATCTTAAGGGTGTTGGCCATCGTTAGTTCTCCTTCGTGCCGAACATCTGGGCCACGGTGATGCCGCGGCGCTCGGCGGTCTGCTCGGGGCTCTCAAGCTGCTTGAGGCCGTCGGCCGCCGCCTTGATGACGTTCATGGCGTTGGTGGTGCCGAGCGACTTCGACATGACGTTCTTGATGCCGGCGAGCTCGAACAGCGGGCGCACGGAACCACCGGAGATGACGCCGGTACCCTCGATGGCGGGCTGGATCAGCACGCGGCCGGCGCCGAAGTGGCCCATGACCTTGTGGGGGATGGAGCCCTCGTCGGTGACGGGCACGTGGAACATGTTCTTCTTGGCGTCGTCGACGGCCTTCTGGATGGCCAGGGGCACCTCGGCGGACTTGCCCATGCCGAGGCCGACGTTGCCCTTGCCGTCACCCACGGCCACGAGGGCGACGAGGGAGAAGCGACGGCCGCCCTTGACGACCTTGGACACACGGTGGATGAAGACGACGCGCTCCTGGAGATCGGAGGCGTCACGCTGCTTCGGGTTACGAGCCATCTGTCATACCTCCTAGAACTTCAGGCCCGCAGCGCGGGCACCATCGGCGAGGGCCTTGACGCGGCCATGGTAGATGCGGCCGCCACGGTCGAACGTGACGGTGGTGACGCCCTTGGCGAGCGCGCGCTCGCCGATGAGCTTGCCCACGATCTCGGCGGCCTCCTTGTTGGAGCCCAGCTTGCCGGTGGCGCGGAACTCGGGGTCGAGGGTAGAGCAGGTGCAGATGGTCTTGGCGTCGACGTCGTCGATCACCTGCGCGTAGATGTTGGCGTTGGTGCGGTGCACCGAGAGGCGCGGACGCTCCGCGGTTCCGGTGATCTTGCTGCGGACGCGACGCTCGCGGCGCTTCAGCCCGAGCTTCTTCGCCTTCTGCTTGTTCATGGAAACAGTCTCCTTCTATCACGCCGCCACCTGACGGGGTGGCGGACTTGAAAACCGGGCGCAGGCGCTACTTGGCGGCCTTACCGAGCTTGCGGCGCACGTGCTCGTCCTCATAGCGGATGCCCTTGCCCTTGTAGGGCTCGGGGGGACGCTTGGCGCGGATCTCGGCAGCGACCTGGCCGACCTGCTCCTTGGAGATGCCCTTCACCACGATGTGGGTGTTGTCGGGGACCTCGAAGGAGATGTTCTCCGGGGCCGCCATGATCACAGGGTGGGAGTAGCCGAGGGAGAGGTCGAGGTCGCGGCCCTTGAGGGCGGCGCGGTAACCGACGCCGACCAGCTGCAGGCGCTTCTCGAAGCCCTGGGACACGCCCAGGACCATGTTGTGCACGAGGGTGCGGGAGAGACCCCACTGGGCGTTGGCCTCGCGGGTCTCGTTCTCGGGGGCGACGAGCACCTCGTCACCCTCGACCTTGAAGGACACCAGGGGCGAGAAGGTACGGGTGAGCTCGCCCTTCGGGCCCTTGACGGTCACGGTGTTGTTGTCGACTGCCACGGTGACTCCGGCGGGAATCTGGACAGGCATCTTGCCGATACGGGACACGGTATCTCCTTTCAGTCCTGCCGGGTTACCACACGAAGGCGATGATCTCGCCGCCGACGCCGGCCTTGCGGGCGTCGCGGTCGCACATCATGCCACGGGAGGTGGAGATCACGGCAGTGCCGAGGCCACCCAGCACGCGGGGCAGGTCGGCAGCGGAAGAGTACTTGCGCAGACCGGGCTTGGAGATGCGCTTGATGCCCTTGATGGTGCGGGCGCGCTTGGGCCCGTACTTGAGGGTGATGACGAGGGTCTTCTGGGGCTTGGTGTCGTTCACGACGTAGCCCTCGATGTAGCCCTCCTCCTGGAGCACACGGGCGATCTCGACGAGCACCTTGGTGGACGGCATGGCCACCTCGGCCTTGCCGACGGTGTTCGCGTTGCGGATGCGCGTGAGCATGTCGCTGATGGGGTCGTTCACGTTCATGCAGATTCTCCTTCGTTACGGATGAAACCACCGCGATCGGTTCGTCGGCACCCGTGGCGCCGACGCCTTCTCACGGGTCCTCCTCCGAGGTCCTCCAGCCTTACCAGCTGGCCTTGCGGACACCGGGGAGATCGCCCTTGTTTGCCAGCTCGCGCAGGCAGACACGGCACAGGCCGAACTTGCGGTACACCGAGTGCGGACGGCCGCACCGCTGGCAGCGGCGCTGCGTGCGCGTGGAGTACTTCGGCGTGCGCTGAGCCTTGACGATCATCGAAGTCTTAGCCACAAATCCTCCTTCATCAATGCGGCCCGGCAGCCGCCGGGCGACACATGGAAACCTGGTTTACTTGCCGTTCTTCTTGAACGGGAAGTTGAAGCCCTCGAGCAGAGCCTTGCCCTCCTCGTCGGTGCCGGCGGTGGTGACGATGGTGATGTCCATGCCGCGGGTGTGGTCGACCTTGTCGAAGTCGATCTCAGGGAAGATCGTCTGCTCGGTCACACCGAGGGAGTAGTTGCCGCGACCGTCGAAGCTCTTGACGGGGAGGCCGCGGAAGTCGCGGATGCGCGGGATGGCGATGTCGATGAGGCGGTCGAGGAAGTCCCACATGCGGTCCTTGCGCAGGGTCACCTTGGCGCCGATGGGCATACCGGCACGGAGGTGGAAGGTGGCGATGGACTTGCGGGCACGGGTGACCATGGGCTGCTGGCCCGTGATGGTGCGGAGGTCTGCGACGGCGGCGTCGATGGCCTTGGCGTCGGTGGCGGCCTCGCCCACGCCCATGTTCACAACGATCTTCTCGATCTGCGGGACGGTCATGGGGTTGGTGTAGCCGAACTGCTCGATGAGCTTGGCTCGCACCTCGTCCTCGTACTTGGTCTTGAGACGGGGGACGTACTTCTCTTCTGCCATGGTTCTCCTTCTGGGGTTTTAAGCGCGGGGCTGTCCTATGGCTCCGGGGTCCTCGCGCCCCCTGGTCATGGTCTTTGGCCAGGGGCCGGCACAGTGCAATTCAGAATCATAGGACAGAGTCAATGACGGGCACGCGAGAATCGCTCCCGCCACACAATGAATCCGACAAAAACGGGCCCCGGCGACTCGCTCGCCGGGGCCCGTTGGCAGGCGT
>CBCSOI010000151.1:0-4584 GCA_965141595.1 uncultured Atopobiaceae bacterium
CTCATCCTGGGTGCCCGGCAACATCCAGGCCCTGCTCTACGCCCGCGTGCTGCCCCAGGTCGCGCCCGGCTTGGAACCCGTGGCCGCCGTCTACTTCACCACCGGCGACGACCCCGGGGTGGGCGGCATGGCCGAACGCGGCTTCGCCGAGTCCATGGAGGGCGCGTTCCGCGGCAAGACCCCCAACGTCGTGACCCCCGACCACGTGGCGGCCGCGTCCTTCGAGGACGTGCTGGCCCGTGCCGAGGAGGTCGCCGCCGAGGCGGTCGCCTCCATGGCCGCGGGCCACGTGGACGCCCGACCCCGCGACCGCTGGGCCTGCATGGGCTGCCCGGCCGTCGCCTGCGAGAGGAGGATCGACCGATGATCGAGCTCGACGGACCCCAGCGAACCATCGTCGACACCCTCGACGAGGAGCTCTTCGTGGAGGCGGGCGCCGGCTCGGGCAAGACGTTCACCCTGGTGCAGCGCCTCGCCCACGCCCTGGAGCCCGACCCCGTCACGGGCAGGGCGCCGCTCTCGTCCATCGAGAACGCGCTTGTGATCACGTTCACCAACAAGGCCGCGTCCGAGATCCGCGAGCGCGTGCGCGCCGAGCTCATGGCCCGCGGCCTCCACGACGAGGCCCTGGCCGTGGACCGCGCCTGGATCTCGACCATCCACGGCATGTGCGAGCGCATCCTGCGCTCCTCGGCCCTGGAGCTGGGCATCGACCCCGCCTTCACCGTGATCGCCGACAACGAGGAGCAGTACCTGCGCAGCCGCGCCGTCTCCGAGGTGCTCCTCGAGGTGCGGGGCGACCCCCGCTACACCGAGCTCTTCGCCACCTTCGGCGACTCGTTCGACGCCGCCTCGGAGTCCGGCGTGGCCCAGCGGCGCCACGGCTTCAACCGGCCCCTGTCCGCCCCCGAGATGGCCGAGCTCATCACCAAGAAGGCCAACGAGAGCCCCGAGGGGTTCGACGCCGTGGCCTTCAAGGGCGGCGACGCCGAGCTCGGGCCCCTCGCCCGCCGTGCCGTGGCGGCGCTGGACGCCCTGCTCGACGCCTGGGTGCCCAAGGAGACGGGCGACGGCCCGGCGCACAAGGCCGACCTCGAGCGCACCTCCCAGGCCCTGACCGCTTGGCTGGGGGCCGGTGCCTCGGCCGATGCCTGGGACGGGCTCGAGGCCGCGGTCACGGTGCCCAACGGCAGCTTCTTCAGGGCCAAGGCCGTCAAAGACCTCTGGGGCGACGCACAGGAGGCCCTGGCCGGGCTGGTCCTCGAGGGGTCCTACTCCCGCATCCGCCGCCTGGAGGGCCCGCTCATGGACCTCGCCCGCGCCATCGACGAGCGCTACCGCGCCGTCAAGCGCGAGCGGGGCGCCCTGGACAACGGCGACCTCCTGCGCCTGGCCCTCAAGGGCCTCTCGGAGCACCCCGTGGTGAAGGAGCGGTTCCAGGGCACCTTCGAGCTCGTCATGATCGACGAGTTCCAGGACACGGACTCCCAGCAGCTCCGCATCGTGAGCCTGCTGGCGCCCGACGAGCGCCGCCTCTGCTTCGTTGGCGACCGCCAGCAGTCCATCTACCGGTTCCGCGGCGCGGACGTCGAGCAGTACGACCTCGCGCGCGAGCGGGCATCGCGGGTCGTGCGCATGGACCGCAACTTCCGCAGCCACGACGACGTCCTGAGGTTCGTGAGCCGCGCCCTCGGCGACTCCGAGATCCTGCCCGGCTTCATGGACCTCGAGGCCTTCCCCGATCGCCCCGACGGCTACGCCGCCCGCGACATGCCCCGCATCATGGTGGAGCACACCCAGGCGCCCCCGGCGGAGAAGGGGTTCAAGCAGGCCACCAAGGACGTCCTCGTCGCCCGGAACGCCGAGCAGGTGGCCAACCGCCTGCAGGAGCTCGCCAAGCAGGGCGTGCGCCCCGGCGACATGGCGCTCCTCCTCCGCAGCCTCAACGTCGCCGAGCCCTACCTTCGGGCCCTGCGCGACCACGGGCTCGAGGCCGTGGTGGCCGGCGGCTCCACGTTTGCCTCGGCCATGGAGGTGCAGCAGGTGCAGGCCCTGCTCTGGGCCCTCGCCAACCCGCGCGACACCCAGCGCGGCCTGCTCCCGGTGCTGCAGGGCCCCATCTTCTCCCTGGGCGACGACGACCTCGTGCTCCTGGCCCGCGGCGGCTCGTCCGCCGGCCTCGTGGAGGGCCTGCTCGCCGGCCCGGAGGGTGCCGAGCGCGTGCTGGGGGAGCGCCCCGGCCCGCGCCCGGCCCAGGCCCTCAGGGTCATGGATCTGGCGCGGCGTCGCATGGGCTACACCGGCGTGGCCGACACCGTGCTGGCCGTGTGCACGGAGTCCGGTTGGCTGCCCCGCCTGGAGCGAGAGGGCGTCGTGGGCCGCTCCCGCGCCGCCAACGTGCTCTCGGCCGTGCGGCACATCCGCCGGCTCGTGGACGGGCCGGGCCTGGGCTTCTCCCGTGCGGCCAAGGTCTTCGGCGACTGGCTCGCGAGCGCCAAGGAGGGCCCCGGCGCCCTCTCCGGCGAGGAGACCGACGCCGTGCGCGTGATGACGGTGCACTCCTCCAAGGGCCTGGAGTTCCCCGTGGTGGCCGTGGCGGGCGTCTTCGACGACCCGAGGAGCCAGGGCAGGGAGAACCTCGTGACCAGCCGCGAGGGGTCGGAGGTGCGCCTCTCCCTCAAGCCCAAGCCCGAGAAGGGCTCTCCGGCCGAGTGGGCCGCCAAGCGCTTCGTCGCGCCGGAGGGGGAGCCCCGCACCGGCCTCGAGTGGCGCCGCAGGCTGGAGGAGTGCGAGACCGACGCCGAGGTGCGGGAGGCGGCGCGCCTGCTCTACGTGGCCCTCACCCGTGCCCGCGAGGCCCTCGTGGTGGGCGTCACCACCACGGTCTCGGCGAAGGGCGCGGTCAAGCCGGCCATGGCCGAGAGCTTCCTCGAGGCCCTCTGGGGCGAGGTCCCCACGCTGCAGGGCACCGTCCCCATCGACTACGGCGGGGAGCAGGAGGGCCGCCTCGTCACGGTGGTGGCCGAGCCCACGCCCCAGGACCCGGTGGAGCCCGAGGACCCCGTGGAGCGGCCCGAGGAGGAACGCCCGGACTTCCCGCTCTACGACGAGGTGCGCACGGCCCCGCCCACCACGGCGTGGTCGGTCCGGGACGACGTGCGCAGCTACTCCAAGGACCTCCACCAGGCCCAGGTGGCGGCCGCGCTCGACGCCGAGGAGGACGCCACGGAGGCCCCGGAGGACGCCGGCTCCCCCGCGGACGACGAGCCCAGCTGGGACGCGCCGGCGGCCTTCGACGACGAGGCCGTGCGTTTCGGCGACGCGTTCCACGAGCTCGCACGCCTGGCCGCGGGCGACAGCCGGCTGCCCGACGCCGCGCGGGTAGCCGCCGTGGCCGACCGCCGCGGCCTGGACCGCGGGGCCCGTGGGCGTCTCGCACGCGCCCTCGACGCCTGGTGGGCCGCGCCGCTCAGGGAGCGGGCCCTCTCAGCCGCCACGGTGGTGCCGGAGCTGCCGTTCTTCTCGGCGGAGGACGGCGGGGCGTCGGGCTACGTCACCGGCTCCATCGACCTGTTCTCGTCGGACGGCGACGGCCGTGCCCTCGTGGTGGACTACAAGACCGGCGAGACCTACATGGACGAGGCGGCCGCCGCCGAGCACCACGCCATGCAGGCGCGCTACTACGCCCACGTGCTCATGGAGCAGGGGTACCGGGAGGTGGAGGTGGCCTTCGTGCTGGTGGAGAACCTCCGCGACGGCTCGCCGCTCACGGTGTCGTTCACGTTCGAGGGGGAGGTGCCGCCGCTCGGGGCCGACGTGGCCTGACGGCCGGGTGCGCGCCGGCCGGCCCGCGCCCGGGCGCGCCCGGGCGGCGATCCTGTCCGCTCCTGTCCGCACCTGAACGCACCCTTCTCGGCACCCTTCTCGGCACCTGAACGCGTCTGAGGGCGACCCTCTCCGCACCTGAACGCGTCTGGGGGCGGATTCCGGGCACCTGAACGCGCTTGGGGGCGGATTCCGGCGCGTCCGTGCGTCCGGAGTCGCCCTCAACCGCGTTCAGGTGCCGAGAGGGGCCCTCTCGCCGCATCCGGCGTCTGTATGCGGATACAGGCGCCGTTTATACAATGGAATACGCATATTCATGGCGTGTGTATCCATCCTGTGTCATAGGGGCCCGCGGTGCGGAGACCCGGCGCGGGCGCGCCTAGCATGGCCCGAGCACCTTTAAGGGGCCGCGGGACGGCCCGAAGGCCACGATGGAGAGGACGGCCATGAACCCCCTTGCCTCACCGACCCCGCCGACGCCGGCGCTGCTCGCCCTCGCGGACGGCACCTGGCACCGCGGCTACTCCTGCGGCGCGCCCGGCACCGCCTTCGGCGAGATCGTCTTCAACACGTCCATGGCCGGCTACCAGGAGATCGCGACGGACCCCTCCTACGCCGGCCAGGTCGTCTGCCTCACCTACCCCCAGCAGGGCAACTACGGCATGTCCCCCGGGGCCTCCGAGGCCTCCCGTCCGGCGCTCTCGGCCCTCGTGGTGGCCGACGCCTGCCGCACCCCCAGCCACTGGCGGAGCCATGAGT
>CBCSOI010000152.1:0-4565 GCA_965141595.1 uncultured Atopobiaceae bacterium
CTCCGAGGGCGACAAGCTCTACGTGCCGCTGGAGCAGGTGGACCGCATCAGCCGCTACGTGGGCCCCGACGGCAACAGCCCGCGGCTCACCCGCCTCAACACGGCCGACTGGTCGCGCGCCACGGCCAAGGCCCGCAAGAACGCCAAGAAGCTGGCCTTCGACCTCGTGGACCTCTACACGAGGAGGGCTGCCGTCAGGGGCCACGCCTTCGCCCCGGACAACTCCGAGCAGGCCGATATGGAGGCGAGCTTCTCCTACGCCCTCACGCCCGACCAGGCCCGGGCCGTCTCCGACATCAAGGCCGACATGGAGGCCCCGCGCCCCATGGACCGCCTGCTCTGCGGCGACGTGGGCTTCGGCAAGACCGAGGTGGCCCTGCGCGCGGCCTTCAAGTGCGTGCAGGACGGCAAGCAGGTCATGGTGCTCTGCCCCACGACCATCCTCGCCCAGCAGCACTACGAGACGTTCGAGCGCCGCTTCGCGCCGTTCGGCGTGACCGTGGAGGTGCTCAGCCGTTTCCGGAGCGCCGCGCAGCAGAGGCGCGCCCTCGAGGGCTTCGCCGCCGGCGAGGTGGACGTGCTCATCGGCACGCACCGCCTGCTGTCCCGCGACGTCAACCCCAAGGACCTCGGCCTCGTGATCGTGGACGAGGAGCAGCGCTTCGGCGTCCAGCACAAGGAGCAGCTCAAGAACCTGCGCGAGCAGGTGGACGTGCTCACGCTCTCGGCCACGCCCATTCCGCGCACCATGCAGATGAGCCTCTCGGGCGTGCGCGACATGAGCGTCATCATGACGCCGCCCCCCGGCCGCCTGCCGGTGAAGGTGCACGTTGGCGAGTTCGACCCCGACGTGGTCTCCGACGCCATCCGCACCGAGACCGCCCGCGGCGGCCAGGTGTACTACGTGAGCAACCGCGTGACCACCATCGACGAGGCCGTGGAGCGCGTGCGCGAGGCCGCGCCCGAGGCCCGCGTGGGCGTGGCCCACGGCCAGATGAGCGCCCGCGAGGTGGAGGACGTCATGGAGCGCTTCCAGGAGCACGACATCGACGTGCTCGTGGCCACCACCATCATCGAGAGCGGCATCGACAACCCCCACACCAACACGCTCGTCATCGAGGACTCCCAGCGCCTGGGCCTGGCCCAGCTCTACCAGCTCAAGGGCCGCGTGGGGCGCGGGCGCACCCAGGCCTACGCGTACTTCCTCTTCGACGGGGACAAGCCCCTCACCGAGGAGGCCACCGAGCGCCTCACGGCTATCAACGAGTACCAGGACCTGGGCAGCGGCATGCGCGTGGCCATGCGCGACCTCGAGATCCGCGGCGCCGGCTCCCTCGTGGGCGCAGAGCAGCACGGCAACCTCCAGCAGGTGGGCTTCGACCTGTTCACGCAGATGCTGGGCCAGGCCGTCTCGGAGGCCCGCGGCGAGGTGGGCGACGTCGAGCCGCCCGAGGTGACCGTGAACCTCTCGGCGGACTTCTACTTCAGCGACGAGTACATCCCCGAGATAGACAAGCGCGTCATGGCCTACCGCCGCGTGGCCGCGGCCACGGAGCTCGAGCAGGTGGACCGCCTGGAGAGCGACCTTGCCCGGGAGCACGGCGACCTGCCCGAGGCCGCCCGGAACCTCCTGGACCGCCAACGCATCCGCATCCGCGCCGAGCGCCTGGGCGTCACCTCGGTGGCGCTCACGGGCGGTAGGCTCGTGTTCCTCGGCCACAGCCCCGACCGCGACGTCACGCGCGAGCTCAAGGCCAAGGGCGCCCTCGTGTACCCCAAGACCGCCAAGGTGGCCTACCCGCACCGCGCCGGCGACGACGTGGTGGCGGGCGCCCTGGCCGTGCTCGAGGCCATGGGCGGCGACGACGAGGAGTGAGCCCTGCGGGCGCGCGAATGATGTACCCGGGGCCGCGCCGGTCGGCGCCCGTGCCGCCTGTGTCAAGATTGATACCGTTCGAGGGCGCCCGCCGCGGCGCCCCGCAGGAGCGCGGGAAGGGAGCGCCATGCAAGCACCCACACAGCCCGGTCGGGGCACAGCCGGCCGCAGGGCCGCCCGTCGGGCGGCGTCCGCCGTCGAGGGGGAGGTGCGCTGATGGGGTCCTGCTCCCTTGAGCCCAAGGTGGTCGACGCCCGGGGCCGCGCCCTGGGCGGCAGCGACGTGCCGGAGGTCTGCCGCTACCTGCGCGGGTGCGTGCGGGCGGAGGTGCAGGACGACGGCTACGTGCGCCCGTGGCGCTTCTCGGGCCGCCAGCTCAGGCACCTCGCCAAGGTCGGCCGCGGCCACCGGGCCGGGGCGACGGCCGGCGTGTGCCTGGCCTTCGTCACCGACGGCTCGGAGGTCCAGGTGGACCTCGAGGTGGTCTTCGACCTCGCCCACGACGCCGACATTGTGCGCGAGGTGCGCGCGGCCGAGGGGCGCCCGCTCGCGCCGGAGGCCGGTCTCGTGGACTCCGTCACCCTCGAGGCGGCCGGCGTGCAGCACGTGGCCACCGTCGAGTCGGGGACGCTCACGTTCCGCCTGGACAACGACGCGCACGTCCCCCTGGAGTGCCGCGTGTGGCTGCCCTACATCATGGCCGTGGCCGTGGGCGGCCTGCGCACGGACGGCAGCCTCGACCCCATGCCGGACCGTCCGCTGCTGCTCACGCTCGGCGACTCCATCACCCAGGGCTTCGTGGCCGGCTGCTCCGGTGAGACCTGGCCGGTGCGTCTGGGGCGCGACCTCGACTTCTGCCTGGTGAACCAAGGCGTCGCCGGCCACGTGTTCGACCCGGGGACCCTCAAGGGGTCCGGCCGCCTGCGCCGGGCGGCCCCCGCGGCCGTCGTCGTGGCCTACGGCACCAACGACTGGGCCCGCATCAGCTCGGCCAAGCGCATCCGCCGCAACATCCGGGAGTACCTGCGCCGTGTGGCGGAGCTCTACGGCGCCTGCGCCCGCGTGTACGTGGTGTCGCCGCTCTGGCGCGCCGACGCCGACATCGCCTCCGCCTCCGGCAAGCCCTTGGGCTGGGTGGGGCAGATCCTGCGCGACGAGTGCGCCGAGCTGGGGTTCTCCTTCATCGACGGCTTCGACCTCGTCCCCCACGACCCCCGCTTCTTCGGCGACCTGCGCCTGCACCCCAACGCCGAGGGCTCCGCCTCCATGGCCCGCTCCCTGGCGGCGCGCATCCGCTCCGACATCGCCTCCGGCCCCGTGACCGACCCCGAGACGGGCCTCTCGGCCGCCGCGACGGCCGCCGACGACCAGAGCCGCGCCCGCGATGGGGCCCCGGGGGATCACCCGGGCTTCGACGCCCTCGTGCGCACCATCTGGCGCCTGCGCCAACCCGACGGCTGCCCCTGGGACCGCGAGCAGACCCACGGCTCCATCCGGCGCAACATGGTGGAGGAGGCCTACGAGGCCGTGGACGCCATCGACGGGGGAGACCCGCGGCACTTGGCCGAGGAGCTCGGCGACGTGCTCATGCAGGTGCTGCTCCACGCCCAGATCGCCGACGACGCCGGCGCGTTCTCCATCGACGACGTGGTGGCCGGTCTCGACGAGAAGCTCGTGCGCCGCCACCCCCACGTGTTCGGCGACGCGGCGGCGGCCGACGAGGGCGAGGTCCTCGCGATCTGGGAGCAGGTGAAGGACGCCGAGCGCGAGGGGGCCGATCAGGGCCTGCTGGACTCCGTGCCGCGGTCGCTCCCGGCCCTCATGGAGTGCCAGAAGGTCTCCAAGCGGGCCGCCCGCGCCGGGTTCGACTGGCCGTCCGCCGACGCCGTGTGGGGCAAGGTGGCCGAGGAGCGCGCCGAGTTCGAGGCCGAGGAGCCTGGCAGCGAGGCCGCCGAGCTGGAGTTCGGCGACGTTCTCTTCGCCCTCGTGAACGTGGCCCGCAAGGAGGGCGTCGACGCCGAGCGGGCCCTCCGCCGCTCCACGGCCAAGTTCCGCCGCCGCTGGGCCGCCATGGAGCGGGGCGCCCGTGAGGCCGGCACGCCCTTGGAGGAGCTCTCCCACGAGGAACTCGAGGGGCTCTGGGCCCGCGCGAAGGAGGGCGAGCAGGAGGCGCGCTGAGCCGCCCTGCAGGGCTCTGGGGATTCAAGGGTATCCGGCGGGCGCCCCCGCCCCCGGCATCCGGGGGCGGGGGCAACGCGTGTATGATTGCTCTCCTGAGGGCGCGTCCCTCAGGAGAGCACCCCAAACGCAGCAGATGAGGAACCATGTCCCAGCGCGACGACAAAACCATCGCCTTCAGGCCGCGGGCGCGCCGCGACGCCTCCCCGGAGGTGGCGGACGAGCCCGTCTACGAGGTGGACGACGTCGCCGTGGGCCCGGACGGCTCCGTGAGCCCCCGGCCCTCCGGCGGCGAGCTGGCGTCGCCCTCCACCCGGGCCCGGTCCCACCGCCGTGCCCATGTCGCCTCCGATGCCGGCGAGCCCACGCCGCTCCGCCCGCACCCCGCCCGCACCGCCCCCTCCGCGGCGTCCACGGGCGACCGTCACCGCGCCCGCGACGCCGCGCGCTCCCGGGCGGCAGACGCCCGGGGCGGCGACCGGTCCCGCCGGCGCGGGCCCGCCGGGGCCGA
>CBCSOI010000153.1:0-4551 GCA_965141595.1 uncultured Atopobiaceae bacterium
AGCAGCCGCCGGTGGCCACGGACACGAGGAGCCGCAGGGCGTCGTTGGGGATGGCGTCGGCCAGCAGCGAGGCCATGATGACGCCGGTGAAGGCGCCCACGCTCATGAAGCCCGCGTGGCCGAGCGAGAGCTCGCCGGAGATGCCCACGACGAGGTTGAGCGACACGGCGGCGCAGATGTAGACGCAGATGGGCACGAGCTGTCCCTGGAGGGCGCTCGTGATGGAGCCCGTGGCGATCATGCCCTGGATGACGAGGAAGGCGATGATCACGAGGGCGTAGGTGCCGAAGGCCCCGCGCACGGCCTCGGAGAGCCGGGCGCCGAAGGTGGGGGCCTGGGCGGTTGCGGGTGCGTTGTTTGCCATGGCCGCCTCCTAGACCTTCTCGGGAACGTACTTGCCGAGCAGGCCGGAGGGCTTGATCAGCAGGACGATGATGAGCACCGCGAAGACCACGGCGTCGGACAGCTGGGTGGAGATGTAGGCCTTGGCGAAGGTCTCGATGATGCCGAGGAGCAGGCCGCCGAGCACGGCGCCGGGGATGGAGCCGATGCCGCCGAAGACGGCCGCCGTGAAGGCCTTGATGCCGGGCATGGCGCCCGTGGTGGGCTGGAGCACCGGGTAGGAGCTGCAGAGCAGCACGCCGGCCACCGCGGCCAGGCCGGAGCCGATGGCGAAGGTGGTGGAGATGGTGCTGTCGACGTTGATGCCCATGAGGCGGGCGGCGCCCGGGTCCTCGGAGCACGCCCTCATGGCCTTGCCCATCTTGGTCTTGGAGGTGAAGAGGCCGAGGGCCACCATGATGACGACGGAGCACACGATGGTGACGATGGTCTCGGCCGAGACCGTGAGCTGGCCGTCGAAGAGCACGACCTGCGGCCACCCGGCCACCACGGAGGTGAAGACGCGGGGGTTGGAGCCCCAGATGAGCAGCGCGAGGTTCTGGAGCAGGTACGACACGCCGATGGCGGTGATGAGCACCGTGAGGCTCGGCGACTGCCGCAGCGGCTTGTAGGCCACGCGCTCGATGCCCATGCCCAGCAGCGTGCAGACCACCACGGCGATGAGCACGGCGAGCAGCGGGTTGAGGCCGAGCGTGTTGAGCGTGATGAAGGCCACGTAGCCTCCCACCATGATGACGTCGCCGTGGGCGAAGTTGAGCATCTTGGCGATGCCGTAGACCATGGTGTAGCCGAGGGCGATGATCGCGTACACGCTGCCCAGGCTCACGCCGTTGATCAGGTTGGTAAGGAGCTCCAAAGGTCCTCCCCTCCCGGTCGAGGTTGACGGGCCCCCTGCGCCAAGGGCCGGGGGTCACCTGAATATAGGTGACCCCCGGCCGCCGAGGTTCCCTTGTTACGCAGCACTTACATTGGGGCCGGCGCTACTCCATGCCCACGTACTGGCCGCCCTGGATGACCATGCCCTTGGGCTCCTTGGAGACCTCGCCGGTGTCGGACCAGGCCATGGTCTCGCCGGTGAGGCCGTCGAAGGTGAAGTCGCCGGAGGTGAAGACCTCGACGAGCTTGTCGCAGATGTCGGAGGCGCTCATGTCGGGCGTGCAGCCGCCCTTCTCGAGGGCCGCCTGGAGGGCATAGACGCAGTCGTAGGCGTCGGCGGCGAACTGGTTGGGCACCTCGCCGGTCTTGTCCTTGTAGGCGGCGACGAAGGCCTTGGTCTTCTCGTCCTCGGCGTCGGCGTTGAAGGGGGTGAGCAGCATGACGCCCTCGGCCAGGGAGGTGTCGAAGCCCTCCATGGTCAGGATGCCGTCCATGCCGTCGACGCCGAAGAACTTGGGCTTGTAGCCCATGCCGTCGGCCTGCTTGAGGATGACGGAGGCGGGGGTGTAGTAGATGGGCAGGAAGACGAGGTCGGCCCCGGCGTTCTTGCAGGCGTTGAGCTGCGTGGAGAAGTCGGTGGCGTTGTCGTCGTTGAAGGCCTCGTCGGCCACGACCTCGAGGCCCAGCTCCTTGGCCTCGGCCTTGAACTTCTGCTCGATGCCGGTGGAGTAGGCGTCGGCGGAGTTGTAGATGATGCCGACCTTGGTGCCGAGGTTCTGCTCCTTGATGTACTTGGCGGAGGCGGTGCCCTGGTTGGGGTCGGTGAAGCACATCTGGAAGACGTTGGGGCGGCGCGGGGTGGTCATGTTGCCGTCCGCGTCCTCCTGGCCGCCGATGACGTCGGTGGAGGAGGCCGACGGGGTGAGGACGAAGATGTTGTCCTTGCTGGCCTCCTCGGCCACGGCGATGCAGGGGGCCGTGGTGGTGGTGCCCACGAGCATCTGCATGCCCCAGTCCTTGAGGGTGTTGAAGGCGTTGACGGACTTCTCGGCGTTGTGCTCGTCGTCCTCGAACTTGAGGTCGAACTTGTACTGGGAGTCGGTGCCCTCGATCTCGGACACGGCGATCTCGGCCGCGTTCTGGCAGGCGTTGCCGTAGATGGCGGCGGCCCCGGTCAGCGGGCCGATGCCGCCGACCTTGAACTTGCCTCCGTCGGCGGAGCCGCCGTCCGCGGAGCCGTTGCCGCAACCGGTGAGCGCGACGGCGCCCGCGGCACCGGCCACGCCCATGGCCTGGACGAACCCGCGGCGGGAAACGTTGGAGAACTTCATGATTATCCCCCTGGCGTAAGTGCGAGAGCCGATATGACGCGAACGGCGTCCCTATCGGCGAACGCGCTGATACCTTGGGGTAAATGGTACCGAACGCCGGGTGAGCGGCCGGCTGGTTGACCAAATGCAAAACCAGCTGAAACAAGCTGTTCATGTTCAGGCGGCGCTGGGGCGCGCCGGGAGACGCCTAGGCGGCGCGGCGCGGCGCGAGGCGGCCCACCATGGAGCGCAGGAACCCGGCCTCGGGCAGGTGCAGCAGCATGGCGCCGCCGAAGGTAACCGCGAGGGCGGGGACGCCGCCGGCCACGCACACGAGCAGGCCCTTAACGAGGCCCGGTCCGCCAAGGCCCACGGGGCCGGTGAGGGCCCAGGCCACGAGCGCGCCCACGGCGCCGCCGGCGAGTCCGAGGGCGAGGGAGCGCACGGCGCAGGCGAGGATGCCCTTGAAGCCGATGGGCCCGAGCTCCCGGCGCAGCTGCGCGAACGTGACGACGTCCACCGCCACGAAGAAGAGGAGCGACGAGAGGCCGGGCACCGCGTAGCCCCACACGGGGGTGAGCGCGAGGCAGAAGGCGACCTGCACCACGCCGGCGACGACGTTGGCCACGGCGAAGAGGCGCATGCGGCGCCAGGACGAGCAGACCTTCTGCAGGTAGGTGCACACGCCGTAGAAGGGCAGCGACAGGGCGAGGGCCGAGAGGTAACCGGCGATCATGGACGTCTCCTCGGCCGTGAATGAGCCGGCGTTGAGCAGCTGGGAGAGCTGGGGGGAGAAGACCACGAGGAGGACGCCCATGGGCACGAGGAAGAACAGGATCCTGGAGCAGCCCGACGAGATGCCGCGCACGAAACCCGGGATGTCGCGGGAGGCGTAGGCGTGGGAGAGCTCCGTGAACATGGCCGTGGTGACCGGCACCGCGAGGATGGCGTAGGGCAGCGTGTACCAGAGCCTGGCGTAGTAGGCCACGGCCGCGCCGGAGGACGTGGCCGAGAGCACGCAGCTCGTCTGCACCGACACCGTGGCGAAGCTCACGACCATGACGAGGAGCGAGGGCACGCCGATGGAGAGCGTCTCGCGGAGCGCCGGGTCGCGGAGGTCCACCCGCAGGCGCAGGCGGATGCCGTGGCGACGGAGGCTGGGCACCTGCATGAGCACCTGGACGGCCACGCCGAGGGGGTTGCCGACGGCCAGGACCAGGACGGCGAGCGGCTGGTTCGTGCCCACGAGAAGCGCGTACCCGGCGAAGCTCGCCGTGCAGATGATGTTGTTGAAGACCGGCGCGGCCGTGGACCAGAAGTAGTCCCGC
The DNA here is from genome assembly GCA_965141595.1 of uncultured Atopobiaceae bacterium. Classification (GTDB taxonomy): domain Bacteria; phylum Actinomycetota; class Coriobacteriia; order Coriobacteriales; family Atopobiaceae; genus Granulimonas. The sequence continues at coordinate 3,917 of CBCSOI010000153.1, forward strand.
TCGGCGTTGAGGACGCCGGAGAAGACCGACGAGAGACCGTAGAGCACCACCTCGACCACGAAGAACCGGAAGAAGTAGGTGGCGAGGCCGTGGTCGAAGTCCTCCGTGGCGCCGAACGACTGGGTGAGCACCACCTGGGACGCGAACACGAACCCCAGCACCGCCACGGCCCCCATGACGAGGAGCACGAGGCTCACGAGGTTGGAGGTGTAGGCGCTCGCCCGCTCGCGGCCGCCCTCCTGCTTGACCGAGAGGTAGACCGGCAGGAAGGCGGTGACGAGCATGCCGCCCATGACGAGCTCGTAGAGCTGGTTGGGCAGGTTGTTGGCCACGGTGTAGCAGCTGGCGAGCATGGCCCCGCCGATGGCGGCGCCCTGGCCCCAGGTGCGGAGGAACCCCGTGATGCGGCTGAGGATGACGAGGAGGCTCATCATGGCCGCGCTGCGACCCACGGAGGCCTCGACGTCGGCCGCGGCAGACGGGGCCTCCCCCGCCTCCGCGGCAGCCTCCCCCACGGCCGCAGCGTCGTCGGAGAACGAGGCGACGGGCAGCACCTCGCCCGGCTGCACGCCGAGCAGCGGGGGCTCGGCCGACTCGGCCGCGGCGTCCTGCGCGCGGTGCGCGGCCGCGCGGTC
>CBCSOI010000154.1:0-4530 GCA_965141595.1 uncultured Atopobiaceae bacterium
TCCCCGCAGGCCCCACCTTGCGGCCGGACTGCTCCATGTCGGCCGCCACGGACCGCTCGATGAGGTCGAAGACGCGCTCGGGCGCGGCGTCGAGCCGCCGCTCTACCCTCACGATGCCCTCCCGGAGCGGGCGTTGGCGCGGGCGCGGTGGGCGCCGCGGAACATGGAGAAGGCGCCCGCGGCGGCGACGGCCAGGCCGCCCGCCAGAAGCGGGGTGTCGGTGGCGCCCTGGGGTGCCACGGCGGCGGAGGCCAGCACGAAGAGCATGCCTACGACCACGACGAACGCGGACCACGAACGCTGACCCATGGGGGTCTCCTCTCGGGATGGGGCGGGCGCGCCGGGCGCCCGCCCCGCAGGGGCTTACGGTGCGGTGGGGGTGGGACGGGGCTACTGGTCGAACTTGTCGTCGGCCGCGGCCTCGGCGGCCTGCTCGCGGTTGGCGAGGATGACGAAGGGCGTCCAGATCGCGAAGGAGATCGCGAGGTTGAGCAGGGCGACCAGGCCGGCCAGGACGTTGCCGCCCGTGGCGAAGAAGGCGTAAAGGCCCACGGGCATGATCCAGGGCACTTGGATGAAGACCGGCGGGATGAGGCCGGAGGCGGTGAAGAGCAGGGCGACGACGGTGGCCACCACGGGGACGAGCAGCCAGGGGATCAGGTAGAGCGGGTTGAGCACGATGGGCATGCCGAACACGACGGGCTCGTTGATGTTGAAGACGCCCATGGGGGCCGAGAGCTTTGCGATGGTGCGGGAGTCCTCGCGGCGGGAGAACAGGAACACGGCGATGAGCAGGCCGAGGGTGATGCCGGAGCCGCCCATCATGGTGTAGGCGTCGAAGGAGCCGCGGGTCCAGATGTAGGGCATCTGGGAGACGTCGTGGGTGGTGTTCCAGACCTGGAGGTTCTCGAGCAGGGCCGGGGTGTAGATGCCCTCGGTGACGGGCGCCATGACGTTGGAGCCGTGGATGCCGAAGAACCAGAACAGCTGCATGAGGAAGTTGGTGAGGATGACGGCGAAGAAGCTCTGGCTCATGCCCAGCAGCGGCTTCTGGATGAGCTCGCTGATGAGGGCGTTGGGGTACTCGCCGGTGAGCGACACGCAGACCTGGGTGACGACGGCGCAGACGTAGATGGCCACGCAGCCGGGGATGATGGCGGTGAAGGCGTTGGACACCGCAGGCGGGACGCCGTCGGGGAGCTTGATGGTGATCTTCCTGAGCGTGAGCCTCACGTAGACCATGGTGGCGAGCATGCCGAAGATCAGGCACGTGAACAGGCCGGTGGCGCTGGTGAGCTCGGTGGAGATCATACCCCCGCCGGTGACCGCGAGGCTCACGGCGCCGTCGGCCTCGGTCACGGCGAGGCCGGCCGCCTGCAGGGCGGGGACGGCGTCGGCCGTGACGTCGGGCAGCACGTAGGAGAACGCCGGCGCCAGGTTCATGGTGCACACGACGGCGGACAGGGCGATGACGCCGCCCGCCACGGCGTTGACCTCGTAGGACCGGGACAGGCAGTAGCCGAGCGCGAAGGTGAAGCAGAGACCGAGGATGGCGAGCGATCCGTTCCAGACCAGGCCGTTGATGGCGATGAGCTGGGCGCAGGCCCCCGTGAAGGCGTTGCCCTCGCCCCACCACATGTTCGGCAGGTCGCGGAAGAAGACGTTGAGCAGGACGGCGATGGAGCCCACCATGGTCACGGGCATGATGGAGATGAAGCCGTCGCGGATGGCCACGAGGTGGCGCTGGTTGCCGATGCGGGTGGCGATGGGCATGAACCGGGTCTCCATCCAGTCCATGAAGCCCTTCATGGGTGACGCCATGGGTCTTACCTCCTTGGTCCTGCCGCTATCCGATGAGGGCGAGCGCCTGGTCGAGCGCCGCCGCGCCGTTCATGGCGCCGTACACGCGCATGTCGATGACGTCGACGGGGGTGTCGCCGGCGATGTCGCGCATCTTGTCGAGCATGAAGCGCACCTGCGGGCCGAGGAGCATGACGTCGGCCTCGCCGACGTTCTCGGCGGCCTTGGCGTCGGCGACGGCCCAGATGCGGGCCTCGATGCCGCGCTTCTCTGCCTCCTGCTCCATCTTCTTCACGAGCATGCTCGTGGACATGCCGGCGGAGCACACGAGGAGGATGTTGGTCATGGCGGGTCCTTTCATGGTCGTGGGCCGAGGCCCTTTTCTCTCTCATCGGCCGGCTAGGGCAGGCCGTTGGTGCACGTTAGGGGCGCGCCCTCCCCTACCGGGAGAACTGCGGGAGATACTCCGCGTGGGCGCGGAGAAGCTCGTCGATGACGGCGGCGGCCGTCGACTCCGTGGGGCAGAGCGGGTTCTGGGCAAGGGCGGCCACGGCGAGGTCGCGGTCGCCGGTGACGGCGGCCTCCACGACGAGGCGCTCGAAGCCCTTGATCATGTGGACGGGGCCGGCGATGCGCGGGTTGAGGCGCCCGGTGGCCAGGGGCTCGGCACCGTTGGCGGTGATGCGGCAGGCCACCTCCACGGCGCTGTCGTAGGGCAGGTCGGTGATGCACCCGCGGTTGCGGACGTCCACGTACTGGATGTCGCCGACGTCGCCGTGGATGGAGGCGAGCAGGTCGCAGGCGGCGTCGCTGTAGCGGGCACCACCGCGCTGGGCGAGCTCGGGGGGCTTCACGTCGAGGCGCACGTCGCGGTAGGTCTCGAAGAGCGTCTCCTCGAGGCGGCCCACCACCTCGCCGCGAACGTCGCCGGTCCGGAACTCGTCGAGCTCCTCGGCGAGCTGCTCGGCGGTGTGGAAGTAGTAGTCGTGGTAGGGGCACGGGATGGCGCGGATGCCGCGGATGAACTCGGGCGAGTAGGGCTTGGCCGCGAAGTTGTTCATGGCCAGCGTCTCGTCGTCGGCGATGGTGGCGTATCGCTCCACGGCCTCGTCCATGACGGAGCGGCCGTCCACGAGGACGTCGGTGGCGAAGACGAAGTGGTTGACGCCTTGGAGCCTGAGCTCGAGGCGGTCCTCGTCCACGCCCATGATGGCGGCGATGCCGGCGTGCATGTTCACCGGCACGTTGCAGAGGCCGATGGCGCGCTGGAAGTCCGTCTGGGTGAGGATGGCCTCCTCGATCATGCCGGAGGGGTTGGAGAAGTTGACCATCCAGGCGTCGGGACAGAGCTCCTGGATGTCGCGGACGAACCCCAGGATCACGGGGATGGTGCGGAAGGCCTTGAACATGCCACCGGCGCCGTTGGTCTCCTGGCCCATGATGCCGTGGGAGAGCGGGATGCGCTCGTCAAGGATGCGGGCCGGGAGGCGCCCCACACGGATCTGCGTGGTGACGAAGTCGGCCCCCTCGAGGGCGCGGCGGCGGTCGAGGGTGGTGGTGACCCTCATGGGGACGCCGGCGCGCTCCACCATGCGGCGGGCCAGGGCGCCCACGGTCTCGAGCTTCCCCTCGCCCTCGGGGACGTCCACGAGCACGAGCTCGGAGACGGGCAGGCGGTCGTGGCGGAGGATGAGGCCCTCCACGAGCTCGGGGGTGTAGCTGGAGCCGCCGCCGATGGTGACGACCTTGACGCCATTGTCTGTGGCTGCCATGGCTATGCCTCCACGAACGTGAACGGGGTCCAGGAGTCGAGGCAGTCCAGGAGGGCGGCCTCCGGGCCCCCGACGGTGGCGACGACGTTGCGGGTGCCGTCGTTGGGGATGGGGCGGCGCACTATCTGGAGCTCGCCCTTGTAGCGGCCGCCGCGGCCGTTGACCACCACGACGTCGCCGGGCTCGAGGTCACGGGTGTCGTGGGCCGGGAAGTCGCGGTCCGCGAAGACGACGCGCGAGGCGGTGCTGCGGAACAGGTAGGGCGAGAGGTCGCCGCGGACGCGGTGGGCGAAGGCGAGCACGTCGCGCTCGGCTTCGCCCACGGCGGGGACCGGGGTCACTGCCATGGCCACGGTGCCGGGCCGGGCGGCCGCGAGGGCGGCGAGCTCCTCGTCGGTGGCGAAGCAGTTGGAGACGAGGACGTCGTCCACGAGCCCGAGCGCGTACAGATGGCGCGCCTGGAAGGAGACCGGGAGGCCGCGGTGCATCTCGAGGGTGGGCAGGCCGCACGTGCCGGGCCAAGGACCGAAGGCGCCGGGGGCCGAGCTGGAGACGAACGCGGCGAGCCGCACACCCACCTCCTTGACCCGGGCGCTCTCGCGGACGAAGAAGTCAAGGCCGAGGCCGGTGTAGCGCTGCGGGAAGAAGTTGTGGCACGCCTGGAGCCGGCCCTTGTCGGCACCGCAGGCGAGCGCGGCGTCGAGGGTGCCGTCGGCGGTGGAGGCGTTGAGCTCCACGACAAGGCCGTGGGGGTTGGCGGTCATGGCCGCGACGTCCGGGCCGCTGAAGCCCTCGTCGAGCCGGATGCCGTCCGCGCCGGCCTCGGAGAAGAACGAGAGGTCGTCGGGTCTTGCGCCCACGCGGGAGAAGACCGCCGGTGCGACGTCGAGTACGACCTCCATGCCGTGGTCATGGCAGACCCGGGAGAGGGCGGAGAACTCCCCCGCCAGCGACACGC
>CBCSOI010000155.1:0-4528 GCA_965141595.1 uncultured Atopobiaceae bacterium
GTCGGTGCTCGCCGCCAACGAGGTGGTGGGTGAGCACCGGGTGTCCGGAGCCTCCCTGGACCGCGCCATGCTGGCGTTGGCCGCAGAGCGGCTCTGCGGGGCCAAGCTCGAGGCCTGCTTCGACCCCGACGAGGTGCTCTCCGACCTCGAGGCGAGGGTATTCGCCCAGGGGGAGGCCTGCGGCGTGGTGGCCGCCCAGCTGAGGCTCGCCGCCGCCGGCTTCTGCGACCCGGGCAAGCCCAAGGCGTCGTTCCTGTTCTGCGGCTCCACCGGCGTCGGCAAGACCGAGCTCGCGCGGACGCTGGCGGCATCGCTCTTCGGCACCGAGGAGGCCATGGTGCGCCTGGACATGAGCGAGTACGTCACCGAGGCCTCCTGCGACCGGTTCCGGCGGGAGCTCTGCCAGAGGGTCTGGGAACGTCCCTTCTCAGTGGTGCTCCTGGACGAGGTGGACAAGGCCCACCCGGCGGCGGTCCGGCTCCTGCTCCAGGTGTTGGACGATGCCCGCCTCTCGGACAGGAACGGCAGGGTCACGTCGTTCTCCTCCTGCTACATCTGCTGCACCACCAACGCCGGCTCCGACATCTTCGCCGACGTCGCCCGCTACGACTCCGACGCCTCCCAGGACCTGCTCACGAAGCTCGACCCCCTCGTGAGGCGGCGCCTCACCTCCTCGGACGGGGTGGGGGGCAAGTCCCGGTTCCCGCCGGAGCTCCTCGGCCGCTTCGACGCCGTGTGCCCCTTCCGCCCCCTCTCCGAAGCCACGTCCATGAGGATCGTAAGGAGGGAGCTCGACCGGGTGGCCGCCAAGGCCAGGCGGCTCCACGGCGTGGAGGTCTCCTTCGCCCCCAGGGTCGCCGACTTCTTCGAGAGCGACCGCATCGACAACGCCGCCGGCGTCAAGGACGCCGCGGCAGGAGGCGCCCGCCGCATCCGCAGGCTCGGGGAGAAGGAGGTGGAGGTGCCGGTGGCCGACGCCGTCATGCGCCATCCCGAGGCGGCCTCGCTCCACGTGGACGTGGAAGGCGAGCTCCTCTCGGAGCAGCCGGAGGAGGCGGCCCTCGAGTTCCGCCGCCGCATCGAGTCCGAGGCGCGAATCGTCGTGGAGGCAGGGTCATGGAGGTGAGGGCGCCCCACGGGCAGGTGTCTGCCTGGGCCAGCAGGACGCGCCCGTCGGCCGGTCCGGCACGGCGGAAGGCTGGCCTCGCCCTCGACCTGGTCCTTATCGCGGCGGCGGTCCTGGCCGTGGCCGGGGCCGTCCTCTGGTTCGCTCCCGGTGCGGTGGAGGGGGCGCGCCTCGAGGCCCTGGCCGAGGAGACCTCGACCGGTGCTTCGGGAAGGGACTGGGCCGCCCTCAGGGCCGCGAACCCGGCCTGCGTCGCATGGCTCACCGTGGAGGGGACCCCCATCGACTACCCGGTGCTCCAGGCGTCGGCAGATGATCCGGGCTTCTGGCTCTCCCACGACTTCTGGGGAGGTTGGAGCCGGGTGGGGTCCCTCGTGGTCGACGCAGATACGTCCGCGTGCGCCCCCCACACCATGGTCTACGGCCACCACATGGGTCCCGGCGAGGCCTTCACGCCCCTCTACCGGGCATGGGACGACGGCGTCTTCCAAGGTATCGGCACGGTCGTCCTGGACACCCCGGAGCGGGGGCCGGAGACCTTCCGGGTGCTCTTTTCGTTCCGCTGCGACAAGGCGGACGGCGAGGTCCAGCGCTTAGACTTCTCGGGAAGCCCTGAGGGCACCGCCGAGCTGAGACGGTGGTGCACCTCCCTGGGCGAGAGGGCCGAGGCCGAGGCCGCAGGCTGGCGCCAGGACGCCGAGACGACGGGCAAGGTTCTGACCCTCGTCACCTGCTCGAGCCCCTGGGCGGGACAGCGCGGGCGCACCGTGGTGGTCTGCGCCAGGGTCTGAGGGAAAGACGAGCAGAGAGGCTCCCAGGGGGTTGCCCCTGGGAGCCTCTCTCATGGCCAAGGATGTCTCTAGACCGCCTCTTCGATGATGCCTCCTGTGGCATGGTCCGCCAGCAGGCGTCCCTGCCACCTTGCCCAGAGCCCCGCTCCCTCGGCACCCTCCCAGAAGGTCCCCTCGGCCTCGGTCCATCGAAGGCATTCCCCGATCGTCTCCTCGATGTCCACGGCGGCATGCTCGGTGACGAGTCCCAGGAAGAACCAGGACACGGGGGTTGCCGTGAGGGCCTCCGCCAGGGTGCCCTCGTCGTCGGCGAGCTTGGCGATGAGACGCTTCACCTCGTTGTACTTGTCGACCCTTCCGTTCCATCCCTCGGCTGCGGGGCCGAGGGGGACCTCCTCGGCCGGGACCCTCAAGAACTCTCTCGGGTCGATCTCGATGCAGGCCCCCTCGGCGGCGCCCTCCATGGCCCGGGGCGGGATCGGGTGGCTCCTCCCGGGGGCCCGGCGGTGCCTGCGGCGAAAGGGGAGGTCGACGCCGTCGTTCAGGAGCTCGCCCGCGGCCCACCCCAGGCGGTACGCGGTAGGGTGCGGCGCAGGCTCGGCGGACGGTGCCACGGGATGTGCCGCGGAGCCTGCCAAGAGCACCTCGACGGCCTCCCGGAGACGGGCCGCGAGGGCGTCCCGGACCGCGTCCACGGGAACGGCCGACGGGGACTCTGCGGGCGCCCCCGCGAGGGTCCTTGCGGGGGTCTCGGCAGCGGTCCCGGCGGGGTCTTTCGGCAGACGCAGCCGGGACGTCTCCGCGAGGGGCTCGGCGGCGGTGTCGGAGGGCGGTGCCAAGGGTCTCCTTCCCGGAGGGGACGGTGCGGGGTGGTGCCTCGAGGGGGCATTCTCGGGAGGCTCAGCGGTCCAGGCCGAGGTGCTCCTCGACCTCCTCGAGGGGGTAGGTCTCAAGTTTCCCCTCGTGCCAGGCCCGGACGTCCTCCAGGACGGCCTTCTCGAAGGAGGGGTCGTAGGGGGTCTCGCCGGAATCGTCGCCGACGGGTGCCGCAGGGGTGTCCTTGGTGCTCATCGAGGGGCTCCTCGGGGTTCGTTTCCAGGGTGAACGGAAGTGGATGTCCGTGTATTTTAGCAGCTCAGCGGGGGTGCCTGAGGTGGGACGGAGGTGGATCCGCCGATGGGTCGACGGGGGCGTTGACGGGACCTCGGCGGTGGTGCCCCGGGGTGCCTGCGCTCAGACCAAGGGGCCGCCCGGTCGTGGCCGCTTAAGGAGGGGCGCCGGCCCCCATCCCTCAGTTCTCCGCGTCGGGTGCCTTCAGTGCAACCGCAAGGCGCACGCGGCCGCGGCCCGCCGGCTTCAGGAGGCCCTTCTGGATGAGGGCGGCCCTGAAGGCGGAGGCCTTCGCCGTGGCCGGGGAGCCGTCCGCGTCGGTGTACCCCAGGTCCTCCGCCACCTCCCTCGTGGACGCCTCGCCGCCCCGCCTGGCAACGGCCTCGAGGTAGTCCCGCTGGCGCCCCGTGAGCTCCCCGAGCACCACGTCCACGACGGCGTCGTCGAAGGCCCGGCGGGCCTCCGGCAGGACGGCCTCGACGTCCTCCATGCCGATGGGGTCGGGGGACCCTCCCCAGCGCCTCCAGAGCCTGCGTCCCAGGAGCTGCATGAGGTAGGGGTGGCCGCCGGTGGATTCCGCGAGCAGTCCGAGGGCGTCCATGGATACCCTCGCGCCGCCCTCCTCGAAGGTCTGGCGGTACGACTCGCGGACGCGGTCGAGGTCGAGCAGCCCCAGGTCCTCCCCCATGGCCCGGTGGAGGAACGTCAGCCCCCTGGCGGTGCGGGCGTTGGCGATCATGTCCGGGAGCCCCGCGAGCACAATGGCGATCTCGTCGCCGGCGCCGAATCGGGCCCTCGCTCCCTGGACGACCTCCCTGACCTCGGAGGTGAAGGAGTCCTGCACCTCGTCGACGCAGAGGAGGAGCGGGGCCCCACCCCTCTCGTAGTAGATCTCCAGGAGGCGCCGGAGCGTGACCCTCGTCGCGTCCTCGGCGGCCAGGGTGACCTCGGCGACGGGGAGCTTCAAGGAGGCGCTCGCGACGGGGGAGGAGATAAAGGACAGCAGCTTGTCGCGGATGTAGTCGATGCATCCCTCGTTGGCCTCGGTGAGGACGGTGTTCCACCCCCGCTCCTCGGCCATGGCGCACATCTTCTGGAGCAGCACGGTCTTGCCCATGCCGCGCTCGCCGGAGACCCGCATGAAGCGCTCCTCGGCGCCCGGGCCGTCCTCGAGGCCCGTCTCGAAATCGAAGAGGACCCGGTCGCGGTCGACGATCTGCGGCGGCATGAAACCGGCGGTGGGGCTGAACGGGTTGCGCATGGGTGTCCCTCGGGATGTGACGTTATACTGCGTTATATTATAACGAAATATAACGCCTAGAGGGATTCGGGCCGGTCTCCGGGTGCGGAGGATGCCCCCGGCGCTCCGCGCCAGGGCGCGCGGCTCCGGGCCTTGGCGGACTTTAGACGGTCCGGGGGCAGGAAAAAGGGGGCCCCATACGGGGCCCCCTTCGGGAGACTCGGTGTCCTTAAGTGCCTACTCCCAGTGGCCGGGGACGTC
>CBCSOI010000156.1:0-4478 GCA_965141595.1 uncultured Atopobiaceae bacterium
CCGGGCACGAAGGCCTACGGCGCCTACACCGTCAAGCTGGGGCTCTACGCGGAGGTCACCGGGCGCTTCGAGGTGGGCCCGGCCAACTTCATGCCTCCCCCGCACGTGGACTCCTCCGTGGTGCGACTGGACCGCGTGCGGCCCTGCGACCCCGCCACGGGCGAGCCGCTCACGGACGCCCGGCGCGCCTTCTGCGCCGAGGTGGTGGACGCCGCCTTCGCCCAGCGCCGCAAGACCATCCGCAACTCCATGGGTGCCCGCGGCTTCGACCGGGACGCCGTCGACGCGGCCCTCGCCGCCGTCGGTATCCCGGGCACCCGCCGTGCGGAGACCCTCTCTGTGGCCGACTTCGTCGGCCTGTCGATCGCCCTCGAGGAGGCTTCATGAGCGCCATAGACGACCTGCTCGACGACGGCGAGCTCTTCCGCGACCAGAAGGGGCGCCCGCGCCCCTGGCCGCGCCCCCTCGCGCCTTTGGCCGACACCCACGGCCACCTCACGGTCTTCCGCAGCCACGACCCGGCCCGCGCCGTGGCCCGCGCCGCCCTGGTAGGCGTGCGTCTCCTCGTGGTGCCGGCCGACCCCACCGAGGACGCCACGGACGCCCGGGCGTTCCTCGACACCCTGGACGGCTGGGTGGAGGGCGCACGCTCCCTGCTCGCCGCGGCAGCCGCTGAGGGGCTCGTGCCGCCGGAGTTCCCCGGTGCCCCCGACCTCTGCGACAACGTGCGCGTGGTGGCCGGCATCCACCCCTACGGCGCCGCCCAGGCCGACGACGCGGCCATGGCGCGCCTCTCGGAGCTCCTGGCCGACCCCCGCTGCGTGGGCGTGGGCGAGATAGGCCTCGACCTCACCTGCGACGTGCCCGTGGACGTGCAGCGGGACGTCTTCTGCCGACAGCTCCGGCTGGCACGCGGGCTCGGCATGCCCTGCGAGCTGCACATCCGAGACGAGCGCGACGACCCGGAGGCGGCCGCCCACGCCATGGCCCTCGAGGTCCTCGACGAGGTGGGGGTGCCCGAGGCCGGGGTGGACCTCCACTGCTACACGGGCGACCCGGCCGTGATGCGCCCCTTCGTGGAGCGCGGCTGCTCCGTGGCCTTCGGCGGCGCCGTCACGTTCAAGCGCTCGGACGAGATCCGCGACGCCGCCTGCGCCTGCCCCCTCGGGCAGATGCTCACCGAGACCGATTCCCCCTACATGGCGCCGGTGCCCCTGCGTGGCCTGGAGTGCGAGCCGGCCATGGTGTGCCTCACGGCCCGCTGCCTCGCCGACGTGCGTGCGGAGTGCGGCGTCTCCGACCCGGCCGAGACCTACGCGGCGCTCTGGGAGAACGCGGTGAGGCTGCTGGGGAGGTAGGCGGCCCGCGAACGCCCCTGTCGCCTGACGGTCCCTCCCTTTTTCGTTAGAATCCACACCACCCCCTCCCGCCTGCCGAGGGGGTGGTGTGCGTGGACGTCGTCACGGGTCTCCACGGCGCGGCCGAGCTGGCCCGCGACCTGCTCTGGCCCGCCCGCTGCGCCGGGTGCGACGGCCCGGGCAACCTGCTCTGCGACCGCTGCAGGCACCGCCTCCCCTGGATAGACCAGCGCCACTGCTGCCCCGTGTGCGGCGCGCCGGGCGGCTGGCTCGTGTGCACCGAGTGCGACGGCTCCTGGGAGACCGAGGCCTGCGTGTCCGCCCTCTCCCTCGAGGGTCCGGCGGGCCGTCTCGTCAAGGTGTACAAGGACGGCCACGAACGCAGGCTCGCCCCGGTGCTGGCGGCGGCGTGCGCCTGCGCCCTCGACGAGGCCTCGACCTGGGACCGCGGCCGCGTGGACCCGGGATCGCTGGACGCCCTGTGCTTCGTGCCCTCCACGGCCGAGGCGTTCCGGCGCCGCGGGTTCGACCCCATGGCCGATGTCGCGGCGTGCCTCTCCGCGACGGTGGGCGTCCCGCTGGCGGACGCGCTCTTCCGCGGCCGGGCCGCCGACCAGCGATCGCTGGGGAGGGGGGAGCGGGCCGCCAACGTGGCCGGGACCTTCTCGTGCGCCCAGGACGTGTCGGGCTGCCGCCTGCTCCTCGTGGACGACGTGGTCACCACGGGTGCCTCGGTGCGCGAGGCGGCCAGGGCCCTGCTTGCCGCCGGCGCGGCGGGCGTGTGGGCCGTTTCCGTGGCCCGCACGTGGTGATTATCAGACAGCGCTCAGCTGATGGTATAGTTCCTAACGTCTTTGCCGGGTCTGTGGTTGCGGGCGCCGCCCACAGGGCGCCCTAGTCCATGGCAGACGAGGCCAAAGGGATCCACGTAAGCCGCCGCGTGCGCGCGGGGGCGATCACGGCTCGTCCTAGAAGTAAGCCGCACCTCCCGTCAACCGTCTGCGGGGCCCCATGGCCCCCCGGGGGAGAGGGTGGGTAGTGAAGGCGCCGCGGCGCCGGAGCGAGAGCCCCTGTGCGCGAGTGTGGGGTCGAAGACCAGGTCAGCCGGCAGAGACGCGCCCAGGCGCCGGCCCGGTGGCGCAGACGACGACAGGAGGAGCCCCATGGCGACCGTCCGACCCAAGGGCCTCGCGGCCGCGTTCACGCTCGTGCTCGCAGGCGCCTGCCTCGCGGGATGCCAGGCCCCGGTCACCACGACCGTGGAGGAGGCCGTCGCGATGCGGAGCGCCCAGGCCCAGGCCCAGGTGTCCGTGGAGGCCCCCGTCATCGCCCAAGACGGCGTGCTGCGCGTGGCTGTGCTCACCTCGTCGGGGACGCCCCACGTCATGGAGGCGCCCGACGGCACGCTCCGGGGCATCGACGTGGACGTCGCGGCCGCCCTGGCCCAGCAGATGGGCCTCACCCTCGACCTCGTGCCGGCCGCCTCGGCCGCGGAGGCCGCGCAGCAGGGGGTCGACGTCGTGCTCGGCGTGGGCCCCCAGAACGATGTCGGCCTCTCCGTGGTGTCGAGCTACATGGAGGAGGCCGTGGGCGTCTTCGTGCGCGACGGCGAGGACCTCTCCGACCTGGCGGGCATCGCGGGGCGCGGCGTGGCCGTGGTCCAGGGCTCCGACGCCCAGCGGGCCGTGACGGCCGTGCCGGGCCTTGCGGCGGCCCAGCGCCCCTACGACGACGTCGACGCGGCTTTCGACGCCCTGGACGCCGGCGAGGTGGCCTGTGTGGCCTGCTCCGCCTACGAGGGCGCCTACATCGCCCTCGAGCACCCGTCCGTGGACCTCGTGGGGACCGTCGACGTCCCGCGCTCCGTGGGCGCCGGCGTGGACCGCTCCAACACGGCCCTCGTGGCGGCCGTGCAGGAGTCGCTCGACGCCGTGGGCTCCAACGGCGTGCTCTCCCTCATCCGCAGCCGCTGGGTGGGCGACCTCCCGGCGCTCGGGGCCGACTCCCTCATCGAGTCCATGGCCTCTGCCGACGCCGCCGACCCGCAGGGCGCGGCCGACTACGGGGACGACGCGCCTCTCGCCGAGGACGCCTCGGCGGTGCCGTCCATGGGTGCCGGCGACGGGTCCACGGCGGGCTCCAACGCCGTGACGTCCATCGGCTGACCGGAGCCGTCCGCCGGGCCCGGACGCGCCGCCGGCCGTGTTCATCTCTTGTGGCGGCGCGTTTCATGGGAGCTTCAGATGTAAGCGGGTATAGGCCCCTCAGACAGCGCGGCGGCCCGCCCGCCGATGCCCTGCCAACCGAGGAGAAGGGACTCCCATGGAAATCACCGTCTACGGACGCAAGATCCAGGTCACCGACGCCCTGCGCGAGCATGTGGAGCAGAAGGTCGGCGACGCCCTCAAGGTCTTCGACATCAAGCCCATCACCGCCGACGTCGCCCTGCGCGTGGAGCACTACAAGAGCGGCACCAAGGAGCACATCTGCGAGGTCACCGTGCGCGTGCGCGGCACGGTCATCCGCGTCTCCAGCGCCGGCGACGACATGTACGCCGCCATCGACGAGGCCGCCCGCATGGTCACCCGCCGCATGCGCAAGTACAAGACCAAGGTCGTGGAGCGCCGCCAGCGTGCCGGCCGCGCCGAGGGCATGGAGACCGTCCAGGACGGCTCCGCGCTCGAGGCGGAGGTTCTCGCCGACGAGGCCGAGGCCGACGAGGAGCTCGTCCGCACCAAGTACATCGAGTACACCAAGCTCACGGAGGAGGACGCCCTCGTCCAGGCCGACCTCCTGGGGCACGACTTCTTCGTCTTCCGCGACATGGTCACCGACAACGTGCACGTGATCTACCACCGCAAGAACGGCGGCTACGGCATCCTCAAGCCCGAGAGCGAGCGGGAGGCCTAGCGCCCGCCCCCCTGGCGCCGCGCGGGCGCCGGTCCCAACCGGGGCCGGCGCCCGTTTTTGCATGGGGCCTGCGCGGACCTGTCGCCCCCGGACGCCGGTACGGGTAAAATCAAACACCGTATGCCTATGGACGGGAGGGTCCAGTGACCACCGAGAACACCGACGCCGCCCCCACCAAGGAGCAGCTCAAGGCCGAGGAGCGCGCCCGCA
>CBCSOI010000157.1:0-4473 GCA_965141595.1 uncultured Atopobiaceae bacterium
GTCGGGCAGGCGCATGTCGCGCAGAATGTACGGGAAGCCCTCGGCCATGGCGCACACCTTCTCGGCAGCCGACGCCAGCTCCTCGGGCGTCTGCATGGACTCGGTGCGGACGGCGGAGAAGTCCACCACGTCGCCGTCCATGGTGACAAGCGCCACCTTGACCGTGGTGCCGCCCACATCGATGCCGACCAGGTACGGGACCCTCTCAGAAGCCATGGCTCTCCCTCTCTCCCCTCGTGCCGGCCGGCCCGAGGAACCAACGGGGCCGCCGACCCTCCACCGGCGGCCCTCCGACAACATGCCTTGCGACTAGCAGCCCCGCGCGTAGGCCTGCTCGACCATGGAGTCGAGCAGCTCGGGCAGGGCGATCCCGGCGGACTCCAGGGCCGTGGGCACGAGCGAGGTCTCGGTGAGACCGGGGAAGACCTTGAGGTCGAGCACGCGGGGCGCGGCGCCGTCCCACACCATGTCCACGCGGGCAATGTCGCGGCAGCCGAAGGCGCGGTAGACCTCGATGGCGGCGCGCTCGCAGGTGCTGCGGATGGACGCGGCCTCCTGGGCGTCGGGCGACAGCGACTCCGGGCGCACCGGGCAGAAGTAGCTCACGGACTGCGGGTCCAGGCGGGCGTCGGTGTCGTACACGCCCTCGACCGCGATCTCCACGGGCGGCAGCACCTCCTCGTCGCCGGGGTCGCCGATCACCGTGACGGACAGCTCCACGCCGCCCACCCACTCCTGCACGAGCACGGTGTCGTCGAAGGCCAGGGCGCCCATGAGGGCCTCGCCCAGGCCGTCGGCGCCCTCCACCTTGGAGAGGCCCATGGCCGAGCCGCCGCAGGCCGGCTTCACGGCCAGCGGGAAGCCGCCCACGCGCTCGGGCATGAGGTCGAGGGCCTCCGCGGCGCCGAGGTTGCGGAACGCGCCCTCGGGCAGCGCCACCTGCGCGGGCCAGCGCACCACGGAGTCCTCCGGGGCGTAGGCGCGGGCCATGACGAAGGGCAGCTCCGCCTTGTTCCAGGTGTTGCGGCACACCGGGGGCAGCGAGCCCACGAAGGGGATGTCCAGGAAGGTGAGCAGCGACGGCACGGCGCCGTCCTCGCCGCCGGCGCCGTGGAGCGCCACGAAGGCCACGTCAGGGCGCTCGGTGCGCAGGGTGTCCACGAGGTTCTCGTCGGCGTCGAGGGCCAGCACCTTGTGGCCGGTGGCCTCGAGGGCCTCGACCACGTGCTTGCCGCTGGCCAGCGAGAAGCGGCGCTCGAAGGAGGAGCCGCCCATGATGACGGCAACGGTTGGCTTGTCCATGGCTCACATCCCTTTCTTGGGGGTCTCGGGCAGCGCGCCCGCCTTGAGGAAGGCGCGGTAGAGCTCCATGCGGTCGGCGATGACCTCCGAGAGGCGCCGGATGCCCTCGCGGATCTTATCCTCCGGCTCGTAGGAGAAGGCCAGGCGCATGGAGGAGCGGCCCTGGCCGTCGGGGAAGCAGTTGGTGCCGGGCACGTAGGCCACGCCGTTCTCCAGGGCCGCCGACATCATCTGCTCGGTGTCGAAGTACGGGGGCAGCGTGACATAGACGAACAGGCCGCCCTCGGGGTGGGTCCAGGTGGCCTCGGGCGGGAAGAACTCCTCCAGGGCCGAGATCATGGCGTCGCGGCGGCTCCGGTAGATGGCGCGCGACTTGACCAGGGTGCCCTTCCAATCCGTGTTGGTGAAGTACTGCTCGGCGAGGATCTGGTTGAAGGCGCTGCAGCAGAGGCTCGCGCCCTGCTCGCAGAGGTTGATCTTGGCCAGCACCGGCTTGGGCGCCACGCACCAGGCGAGTCGCAGGCCCGGTGCGAAGATCTTGGACGTGGTGCCCAGGTAGATGACGTTGGGGTCCATGGACTTGAGGGGCGCGATGTGCTCGCCCTCGAAGCGCAGGCGCCCGTAGGGGTCGTCCTCGATGACCTGGATGTCGTACTCGCGGGCGAGCTCCAGGAGGCGCTTGCGGCGCTCGAGCGTCATGGTCACGCCGGCCGGGTTCTGGAAGTTGGGGATGGTGTAGATGAACTTGGCGCCGCGGGGCCCGAGGCGCTTCAGGGTCTCCTCGAGGGCGTCCATGCGCATGCCCTCGTCGTCCATGGGCACGACCTCGACGTCGGGCTGGTACGCCGAGAAGGCCTGGAGGGCGCCGAGGTAGCTGGGGCCCTCCACGATGATCTTGTCGCCGGGGTTGATGAAGACGCGACCCATGAAGTCCAGGGCCTGCTGGGAGCCACCGGTGATGATGATCTCGTCGGGGTCCACGTGGATGTCGTCCTCGGCCAGCATGCCGGCCACCATGGTGCGGGTCTCGATGCGGCCGTCGGAGCCGCCGTACTGCAGCGACTTGAGGCCGTTCTCGGTCACCACGCGCTTGGCGCACTCGGCGACCTCGTCGAGCGGCAGGCTCGAGATGTCGGGGCTGCCGCCGGACAGGCCGATGACGTTGGGGCGGGATATGGCTGCGAACAGGTCTCGCACGGCGCTGCGGCGGAGATGCTCCACGCGGTCCGCGTAGAGGTCCTCCCATTCGTCGAAGACAAGGTGAGAGCTAGGCATAGGGCTCCTTTCCGATTGTTTTAGCCTATCACGGCGCCCGTGGCGCGAACCGAGCGGCGCCCAAGGGGCACAATGGCGAGAGACACGCCGACGAACAGGAGCCCCCATGGCAAGCCGCGACCTCGAACAAGCACTCACATCCCTCGACGCCATGGAGGCGCGGCGCTACGCCCTGCGCTACGCGCTCGTGAGCGCCGAATGGCTGGCCGAGACCGCCGACCCCGAGAAGGCCGCCCCCGGCCGCGGCGAGGCGGTGGCGGGCCTGGAGGAGATGGACCGCGAGGTGCTCTGCGGCGCCGAGATGGGCGCCGCCCTGGACGTGCTGGACGCCCACCGCGAGGAGCTGGGCTACAAGGACGCCGCGCGCCTTCGCGTGCTGGGGCGCGACCGCTCCGAGCAGACGCGCATCCCCAACGAGCTGGCCGGCGCCATGAGCCGCGCCGTCAACGACGCCACCATGGCCTGGCGCCGCGCCAAGAGGGACAACGACTGGGGCGTGTTCGCGCCGCACCTGGACGCCGTGGTGGCGCTGTGCCGCCGCCAGGCCGCCTGCCTGGACCCGGGCCGCGACCCCTACGACGTGCTGCTCGACCTCTACGAGCCCGGCTGCGACCAGGCCTTCTACGACCGGTTCTTCGAGCGCGTGCGCGCCTGCGTGGTGCCGCTCGTGGAGCGGGTGGCCGCCGCGCCGCAGCTGTCGCGCTCCTGCGTGACAGGGGCGTTCGACCCCGAGCGGCAGTGGGCGCTGGCCCGCGACCTCGCGCTCTTCGAGGGCGTGGACCCGGAGAAGCTCGTGATGGGGCGCACCGAGCACCCCTTCTCCGACGGCATCGACTCCGGCCACGTGTTCATCGCCACCCACATCTACGAGGACGACGTGCTCTCCAACGTGTTCTCCGTGCTCCACGAGGGCGGCCACGCCATGTACGAGGCGGGCGTGGACCCGGAGTTCGACCGCACGTGCCTGGCCGGCGGCACCTCCATGGGCATGCACGAGGCCCAGAGCCGCTTCTTCGAGAACTACGTGGGCCGTTCCCGCGCCTTTGCGGGGCCGCTGCTGGCCGCCGTGGCTTCGCACTTCCCCGAGAAGCTGGCCGGCGTCACGGCCGAGGACCTCTACCGCGCCGAGAACCGCGTGGAGCCGAGCCTCGTGCGCACCGAGGCCGACGAGCTCACCTACCCGCTCCACGTGATGGTGCGCTACGAGGTGGAGAAGGGGCTCCTCTCCGGCAAGCTTGCCGCCGCCGACGTGCCCGCGGCCTGGGGCCGGCTCTACAGGGAGTACCTGGGCGTGGAGGTGCCCGACGACCGCCGCGGCGCCCTGCAGGACATCCACTGGTCGCAGGCGTCCATCGGGTACTTCCCCACCTACGCGCTGGGCGGCGCCTACGGTGCGCAGCTGCTGCACGCCATGACGACCGACCTCGAGGCGGCCGGCCGCGGTTTCGACGAGGTGCTGGCCTCGGGCGACCTCGCGCCGGTGCGCGCATGGCTGGGCGACCGCGTGTGGCGCTGGGGCCGCTCCAAGGAGCCGAGGCCGATCGTGGAGGAGGCCTGCGGCGAGCCGTTCGACCCGGGCTACTACTGCGACTACCTGGAGCGCAAGTTCGGCGAGCTGTACGGGCTGTAGGTCGGCCGCCGGGCGGCAGGCGCGACGGGGCCGGCAGCCAACGCAGGAGGGGGGCGCCATGAGGGCGTTGCTGCAACGGGTGAGAGAGGCGTCCGTCACGGTGGACGGCGAGGTCGTGGGGGCCATCGGGCCGGGGCTGTGCATCCTGCTCGGCGTGGGCCCGGACGACGACGAGGCCGTGGCGAGGAGGCTCTGGGAGAAGATCCGCCACCTGCGGATCTTCGACAACGAGCGGGGGCACATGAACCGCTCGCTGCTGGACGTGG
>CBCSOI010000158.1:0-4469 GCA_965141595.1 uncultured Atopobiaceae bacterium
CACGCTCCCAGCTCGAGGCCTGGGGCCTCACCGCCACCGACGACAACCAGCACACCGTGCAGGTGCGCTACACGTCCGTGACCTCGGACGACCCGCCCCTGCGCGGCGGCCGCTCCGCAGGTCCGGCCTACGAGGACAGCGCCTACCGCAACTACTACGAGAGCGAGAGCCCGGTCACCAACGTGGAGATCGAGATGGCCCAGCCCGGCTTCACGCTCTACAGCGGCGCCCTGACGACCACGGGCTTCGACCCGGCCGTTCCCTTTGCCAAGGACCCGGCTACGCTCGATGTGGCCGCGGCGCGCGTGAGCTACCTCGACGGCGAGCGCGACGGCAGCGGCAACCTGGTCGTGGGTGACGATGGCTCCCTCAAGACCTGGGTGGTGGACGCCGACTACGAGGCCGCGCCGGCCCAGCAGACCGTTGACGGCTCCACGTTCATCGGCCAGTCCAAGGACTGGTTCGACCTCTACGCGCTCACGAGCTCCGTGGGTGAGATCGACATCGTGAGCTCCGACCCCGGTGTGATCGCCGTGGAGCCCAACGCCAGTCTCGTGGGGCGTCGCGCCCAGTACCGGCCCGGCACCTCCACCTACGTGGCCGGCACCAGGGCCCGCGTGGTGGGCCCCGGCGTGGCCGTGATCACCGCCACCCTCCACGGCACGGGCGCCTACGACGGCGCCACCCGCAGCTTCCGGGTGTTCGTGAACCCCGACCTCGCCACAGAGCCCACACTCGAGGCGGCCATGACGGCCCGTGACGTCTCACGATCCGACGGTACCGTGCGACCGGGCGACACCGTGCGCTACACCGCGGTCGTCTCCAACACCGCGGCCCTGACCATGTACCAGAACCCGGTCTACGCCCTCACCGTGCCGGCCGACGCCACGCTTTCCTCCCTGCGCCTCGTGGCGGCCGACGGCTCCGTGGCCGTTCTCGAGGAGGGGAACGGCTACGCGCGCTCCGGCGACATCCTCACCGTGGCGAGCCTGCCGGCCCTCTACGGAGGCCAGTCCGTGCGCTTTGTGATGGACGTCACGGTGAACGACGGCGTGATCCTGCCGGAGCATGGTCCCTTGGAGGCCCTGCGTGCCGAGTGCGCCACCTGGGGCGTGTACGGCCAGGACAAATTCCATAACGACGTGTTCCCGTGGGACACGCGCTTTGACTTTGAGAACGGCAAGGAGCTGGGCGGTGCCGACGAGCCCGCCGCGAGCGCCTGGGCCGACCCCATGGCCGAGAAGCGGGAGCCGGCCGACCCGTCGGACCCCGATGATCCTGACCCTGACGACCCGCCCCACACCGTCGATGACGCCGAGGGCACCGAGACCCGCACCGTGGACCCCGGCTCCGTGATGGACGACGAGGAGCTCGCCGAGGTGGCCGCCCGCATCGCCGCCGAGAACGACAAGAAGGTCCCCGAGGGCGCGGTGCCCACGGTATCTGTGACGCGTCTCGATGACGGCGGCGGCATCGCCGTGACCGGTGGCGTGCCCCTCTCGGCCCCTGCCACCTACCGCGTGGCCGTCACCTGGGAGCATGAGGGAGACGACGGTTCCATCTCGACCACCACCGTGGTGGTGCAGGTAGACGTCACCGACGAGGACGACCACGACCTCGTGGTGGTGCCCGCCGACCCCGACGTCCCCGCAGGCGACATCGGGGTGGCCAAGACCTGGGCCAACGTGACGGCCGGTGTCGAGGACCGCGGCAACCGCGAGGTCGTGCAGGTGGGCGACGAGCTGCTCTACACCATCACCGCGAGCAACGCCAAGGCGGGCTCCGTGTACCACGCCGCCGTGGTGGCCGACACGCTCCCTGTGGGCGTGGAGTACGTGCCCGGCTCCATCGAGGTCGTGTGCCGCCGCGGTACCGAGAAGGAGCGTCTGCTCGGGGCCGGTGACTTCTCGGCTGACTACGGCGCGGGCAGCCGCACGCTCTACGTGGCCGTGGGCGACCTCTACGGCGGCGAGACGGCTACTGTTCGCTTCAGGGCCCGCGTGACCGCCGAGCGCCTGAGCCACACCGACCCGCAGTCCCTCGTGAACGTGGGGCGCGCCTTCGGCACGCTGCCCACGGACACCGTGGGTGAGCCCGACCCAGACCCCGACGACCCCGATGATCCCGACACGCCCAAGAAGGTCGTGGTGACGCCGCCCGACGACACCCCCGGGCCCTTCGGCGACGACAACCCGCCCGCCGACCCCACCCTCGACGATCGCAAGGATGAGGAGCCCGCGAACGTGGAGCTGGAGTACACGGAGCACGTGCGAGCCGTGGCCGCCGACGCCGAGGTCACCTCCATCACCCGCGGCGAGCTGCTCGACCATCTGCGCGACCTCGCGGCGGCCGACGGCTACGAGCTCTCGGCCGAGCCCACCGAGCTCGCGTTCACGGCGGCCCATGCCGTGACGCCCCTCGGCCGCGCCGTCACCGGCGACGAGGCCACCTCGCTCGTCGAGACCGGCCGGAGCGACCTCACGGCCACCTACGTGGCCGAGGACGGCTCCCGGGTGAGGGCCGTCCTGCACCACGTGGTGTGGGACGACGGCACCCCCGAGGACGAGCGCCCCGGAGACGACCCCGCACCCGGGACCTTCTCGGCGGCCATGACGGTCTCCGAGCGCGTCTCGGATGGCACGGCCACCGTCTCCGAGCTCAAGGACCGTGCCCTCGCCCTTGCGGAGAGCCGCGGCCTGACCCTGCCGGCCGGCCTCACCGCCGACGCATGGAGGCTCGTGCGAGTGGCGGCCGACGGCGCCGAGGAGGAGGTCGCCCCTGACGCCGAGGTTGACCTCTCCGAGCCTGCGACCTACCGGGTCGACGTCTCCTACCACCGTGACGCCTCCGGTGACGCACGTGGGCTGACCGGCACCCTGTCCTTGGGCTACGTGCTCTTTGCCGGCACCTATCCCGAGAGCGACCCCGTGCCCGGTACCGTGGGCCCCGTGGCGCCCGCCGACCCCGACGCGGCCCAGGTGACCGTGACCAAGGAGTCCACCAACAAGACGCCCCACGGGGACGGCAAGGCCCACGTGGGCGACCTCATCGCCTACACCGTCACCGTGGCCAACGGCGGTGCGGCCGAGACCTGCGTGTACGACGTGGTGGTCTCCGACGAGCTGCCCGTGGGTGTGGAGGTCGTGGCCGGCACCATGGTCCTGGAGCTCCCCGACGGGGAGACGGTGGTCGTGCCCGACTCCGTGTACGACCCGGCCACCCACGCCATCTCGGTCTTCGCCGGGTCCCTCAGGGGCGGCGAGCGGGTGGTGCTGCGGTTCGACGCGAGAGTGACCGAGGACGCCGAGGGGCGCGACATCGGCAACCACGCCGTGGCCTCCTTCGTGCGCCCGTCCGACGCCCCCACGGAGACCATCTTCGGTCGCGACGACGACGCCCCCGCGCCCGGTGACCTCGCCAAGCCGGAGGACTTCGCGGGCTCTGTGGTCCTCGACCCCACCCCGGCCGCCTACCCCGACGGCGCCTCCGACCCGGTGGCCCCCGCCGAGGGCGGCTCCGGCGGCGCTGACGACAGCGGCGGCAGCGGTGGCAGCGGCACCCTGAGGCCCGCCCTCACGCCGCTCTCCCGCGTGCCGGTGGGACGCATCCTGCCGGTCACCGGCGACGTGGCCTCTCTGGGCCCAGTGCTTGCCGGCCTCGCCGTTGCCGCGCTGGGGGCCACGGGCGCCCTCGTCGCGCGGTCGCGCCGCCGCGACGGCTAGGGCCCGGCCCCCTCGGCCTCGCTCCCTCTCGGCACCCCCTCCCTCGGCGCCGTCCCCTCCCCACCTGAATGCGATTGAGGGCGACTTCCGGCAGGCAGAACCCGCCGGGAGTCGCCCTCATCCGTGTTCAAGCGGCCGAAATCCGCCCCTGACCGCGTTCAGGTGGGGAGGGGGTCGTCCTCAGACGCGTTCAGGTGCCGAGAGGAGTGGGGAGAAGGGGTGCCAAGAGGGACGCCGAGGATGAGGCGCCGAGGATGCGGTTCCGAGGATGAGGTGCCCTGCGGCCCCGCCGTGCCACACGGGTGCATCTGGGCTATAATGCAAGCCCGATGCGGGCATCGCCAAGTGGTAAGGCATCAGCTTCCCAAGCTGACATCCGCGGGTTCGAGTCCCGTTGCCCGCTCCATCGCACTTCCGGCCCCCGCCCAGGGGGCTTTTTTGTGTGTGGCAGACAGGAGGAGGCCATGCAGGAGAGGTTCGACCGGGGGATGGCGGAGGCGGTCAGGGCGTTCGTCGTGCGCAACCGCAACCCCGACGGCATCTATTCCCTCGACCCCAAGATCACGCCGGAGGCCCTTGTCTCCCTCATCCACGAGGCCGTCGGCGACGAGCTCTCGTTCTATCCCGAGGCAGACCAGCTGGTGTGGGACGTGGCCCGCCACATGGGGTTCGTCATCCCGGCGTGCCCGGTGGAGTCCCGCGGCGACGCCAGGGCCTTCCTGGCCGAGTACGGGGTGAGAAACGCCG
>CBCSOI010000159.1:0-4427 GCA_965141595.1 uncultured Atopobiaceae bacterium
GGCGAGATAGGGGAGCTGGTTGGCCGTGGTGTCGGCAAGGGGGTAGCCTGCGTCCGCGCCGCTCCAGCGCACGGCCGTGGCCACGGCGATGCCGCAGTCCCGGTAGTTGACCCCGGGGCCCTGCACCCGGTCGTGGGCCTCGACGTAGGCCTCGGTGCCGTCGTTGGCCGCGAGGGACTTGTCGGCCCAGGCCCAGGAGGCGGCCGCCTCCGCGATGGTGGAGGCCCCCATGCCGGCGTCGGTGGAGGCGTCCCGGCAGAGGCGGAGCCTGCCGTCCGCGGCGACGGCGCGCTCGACGGAGGACTCGGAGGCCTCGATGCCGGCGATGAGGTGCAGGCGGTCGAGGTAGCCCTTCATGGCCCCGGAGACCGGGGCGGCGGGGGTGGAGGCGATGAGCGACTCGAACCGGTGGGCCCCGTCGATCCTGGCGGTGCCGGCGTTTCCCATGGACTGGCCGTGGAAGTGCTCCACGTACCAGGCCACGCAGCCGTCCACGTCCATGGAGGACGTCCGTTCTGCGTAGTGGGCCAGGAACTGCTCGCCGTTGGCCGTGCCGGACCTGCCGGTGGTCTCGCGGTCGCCGTAGCAGAGGTAGTAGGCGATCTGGAAGTCGGGGTCCGCCCAGTCCGCCCCCACCTGGCTGGCGCGCGAGTAGAGGCGGTAGGCCTGACCCCCGGTCCAGGAGCAGAAGCCGAGGGCCGGCCAGTGGTTGCCGTCCTCGGGGGCGAGGTAGACCGACTGGTTGATGGAGAGGCCCTGGGAGGCGTAGGCGGAGAAGAGCCACGCGCAGTGGGCCTCGGGGTCCGAGAGGGCCTCGCGCTTTTTGGGACCCACCCCTCCCCACTCGTCGTAGATGCCCTCCACCTGGGAGAAGTCGTAGCCGCATTCGGCGGCCATGTTGCCGACGATGCCGGCGCACTGGGCGTCGGAGAGGCCGTAGGCCTTCAGTACCCCCACGAGCCTCGCGACATTGGCCGCCATGGCCCCCTCGGACTCCCCGGGGGCCTCGCCGGTGCCCTCCACGGACACCGTCTGGGCCGCACCCTCGGCCACGACCCGGCAGGGGTCGTCGTCGGCGCTCCTCAGGGAATCCGAGGAGACCCCCGCAGCCACCACGGCGCAGACCGCCACGGTGGCGGCGAGACATGCGCCCACGGCGGCCACATGGGTGGCCACGAAGGCGGCGATACCCGAGAAGAACCCGCCGACGGCGCCCGCAAGCCCCCCGACGATGCCCGCGACGCCCCCGGAGACCGCCTGGGCGACCAGGGCCTCGATAGACGAGAGGATGTTCGTGAGGGCCTTCCTTGCCCTGTCGACGAGCCAGAGGACGCCGCCGGCCTTGGCCGCGGCGCCCCCTGCGGCCGTGGGCGGCCGGCCCGGCGGCCCCCCCGCCCCCCCCCCCCCACCCCCCCCGGGGGTTTGCGGGGTGCGACCCGGCGACGCCCCTCAAGGCCCCCGTGGGTTTTTCCGGGGTCCTCCCGGGGATGCCCGGGGTAGCCCCGGGTGCCTCCGAGGGGGCACAGGCGGCGTCCCCGCGACCGTCCGTGGGGGACTCCGGGAGGGTGTCCGGATGGCTGCGGGGGCGTTCCGCAGACGGGACCGGGTTGTCCCGGGAAATGTCCGCAGAGCTGCCCGCAGGGGCGCCGGGGCCGATCCCGGAGGGCTCCGCGGTGGCGTCGCCGGCATCATCCCGCGGGGTTCCCGCGGCGTCCTCCGGGCAGGCGTCGGCGGTGTCGGCGGCGGTGCCTGCGAGGGGCTCGGCCGAGGTGCCCCGGGGGCCCTTCCCGGGGACCGCCGGCTCGACCGGGGCGCACCGCTCGACGCCGTGAGCCTCGCCTACGCCTTGGGGCAAGGTCTCGGAGGGCGCGGCCTGGGCGTCGCGGGAGGCATCCGGGGCGGCGTCGGCGGCGGTCGGCGGGGCCCCAGCGGTCGGGGCGTGGGAGGTCTTCGGGGCCGGGGCCTGGGGTGCCCCCGTCACCCTCGCCCTCGGCGCGTCGCCGGGGGTCCGGGAGGTGTCGCTGGGGCGACTATTCGGATCCTTCGGCCCTCCCGCGGAGGGCCCCGAGACCATGCGGCCGGACCTCCTCAGCCCACCCACAGCTGGTCCCCGGACGCGGTCACCTTGTAGTCACGGGCGCTGTCGGCGTCCTCCTCGAGCTCCAGGAGCTTGTCCAGGGAGTCGATGTAGGACTTCCTGAGCCCCTGGTAGTTGGCCCAGGCCTGCTCGAGGTCGAGCCGGGCCTGCTCCACCCTCTGGGCCTGGGTGCGAGACAGCGCGGAGGTGTCGTAGGCCGCGCCCTCCAGGGTCCAGGAGACGTCCTTGAAGCCGTCGGTCGATCCCTTGTCCTGCTTGGCCTGGGCGGCACGGGCGGCCAGGAGCTCGCCGGCGGTGCCCTTGGTCTTGGCCGTGGCGGCGTAGGAGCCGCCCTCGGAGAGGGGCTTGGCCGACAGGTCCACGTCGGCCCCGGCAGCATCGTCTTTGCGCGAGAACTTCATGGCCTCGGCGTCGATGTCGTCTGCGAGGAGGGTGGCCAGAAGCGCTCCCCCGGTGTGGCCGACGCCCACCTGGCGGGCCCGCTCGTCGTACTCGGTGATGCGGGCCTTGGCCTGGGCGAGGGCCACGAGGGAGTCCTCCGCGGTCTTCCTGAGGGTGTCCTCGGTCTCGGGCACCACCTCGCCCCTCCAGACCAGGTCGGGGTCGATGGAGCCGCCCGCGAGGTAGCGGTCGGCGTCGATGGCCTCGGCGGCCATGGGGTTCACGTCCATGTCGGCGCGGTCCGCGTCCTCGAAGCCGGCCTCGCGGTCGGCCTCGGTCACCTCGGCCGTCTCCACGGCCTGCTGGACCTGGCCCGTGCCGCCGGAGATCTGGGCCTTGGACTGGAGGCTCACCGACAGCACCATGTCCGGGAACGGGGTGCCGTCCATGGAGTCCATGGTCACGAGGGCCCACCCGGAGTCGGAGTAGAAGGTGATGCGCCCCTCAGGCAGGCACAGGGCCTCCTCGGGGTTTCCGGCCATGGGGCAGCGGTTGAGCACGATGCGCCAGCGGTCCGGGTTCAGTGACACCTGGCCCGGGGAGTCGAACTTCACCAGGAGGAAGGCGTGGAGGCCGTCGGAGGTGGACCCGCAGGAGGCCACCCTTCCCGTGGCCCCGGAGGAGGCCATGGCGAAGGTGTCGGTGTAGACGGCGGTCTCTGCGAGGTCCACCCTCATGGAGTCGACCCAGAACAGGAACGAGACGCAGAGCACGACCGCCATGGCCACGGCGGCCAGCGAGCACTCCACGATGAAGCGCTCCATGCGAGAGTGGGGGTCGACAAGGACCGAGAGGGCCCTGCGCACGCGGCCGATGGGGCCTCGGGCGGCCTCGGTCGCGGCATCCGCGGTTCCTGTCAGGTCCATGGGTTCCTCCCTCTCGTAGGCGCCCGGTCAGGACATGGGGCCCCTGCCGTCCGGGGGGGGGGGCTGGGCCCGGTCGCCCCTTTTCGGGGCCCGGTCAAGCTCAGCCGACGACGGCGCGGAGCCAGGCGAGGCAGGCCTGCGCCTGGGCGGCGAGGTCGACCATGCCGACCGATCCCTTGGTGTTGGGGTTCACCTGCACGCTGGTGGAGGTGGACTGGCCGAGCTTCACCAGGGTGTCCTGGCCGCCGCGGGCGAGGTCGGTGAGGGTGGGGAGCCCTCCGAACAGGAAGATGCCGCCGACCAGGAGCGCGGCGACGATCCAGATGGGGCTCACCGGCGGCGGGCCCTGCATCTTGCGGTTGTGGGCGATGTACTTCCAGCCCATGTAGGCGCCGAGGATGAGCAGGGTGATGCCGAGGATGAGGATGAGGCGCTGGCCGGCCTCGGTGGTGAGGTTGAAGACGTTGTCTCCGAAGGTGAGGATGTCGAACGCGAGCACGGTGTCGGACACGTCTGTCCTCCTTTCGCTTCCTAGGTGGTGCGTCTGCGGGTGACGGTGGGGTCTCACACGGCCCCTCGAGGCGGGGGCCTGGCGCCTCCTTCCCTCTCCATGGGCCTCACCGCCTGCCGCCGTCCCCCTTGGTGCGGGCCGCCTCGGCCTCCCAGCCCCCCTGGGCGTCGGAGGTGAGTCGCAGGACCGCAGCGAGGGCCTTGGGATGGGCCGCGAGCCATGCCCGGGCCCGGGCGGTGTCGGGGCCCTCGTCCCTCAGGGACGAGGGAGCCTGGACGTCCACGTAGAGGTCGGAGACCACGGCCGGCATGTCCCTCAGGGCCTGGGCGAGGTCGGGCAGGTACGGGGCGACGGCGTCGGCGCAGGCGTCGATGCCCCGGGCGGAGCAGGCCCGCTCGATGACGGGGCGCTGCCTGGGGTCGGAGAGGGCCTGGGCCACGCGGTACATGCGCTCGGCGGCCACGGGGTCGGCGGAAAGGGCGATGCGGGAGGCGGCGCGCTCGCGGAAGGC
>CBCSOI010000160.1:0-4401 GCA_965141595.1 uncultured Atopobiaceae bacterium
CCTTGCTGCGCGGCCTTACTGAACGTGCGGCCGACGGGACGGCGCGGGGGCCCGGCCAAGATGATGACGAGGCCTCAACTGACGAAGTGGGACAAAAGTGTTCGGCCATCGGGACAAAAGTGTCCGGGTGACGGGACAGGCCCGCCCTGCCGAGGGGCGCCGCCCGAGGGCCCGGCCGCCGCGGCGGTGCGGACGCCCCACCCTTACACCTCCGTCACCGCGATGTAAGCCCGAGCGATGGCAGCGGCACCTCGGCCGGCGCACCATGGGAGTCGCCGGCGGCCCCCTTGCCCGCCGGCCGGGCGTCGGGCGCCGGTCCCGCGTCCGACGACCCGCCCCATCCCGAAAGGCCCCGCCATGTACCTCAAGCTGGCCCTCGGCAACGTGCGCCGCAGCCTCAAGGACTACTCGGTGTTCTTCGCCACCCTCGCCTTCGCGGCGTGCCTGCTCTACTCGTTCTCCGCGTCCGGCGACTACCTCGCCGCCATGGACCTCACCGAGCGCCAGCGCGCCACCCTGGGCTCGCAGCAGCTCAACACCATGATGAGCGCTTTCTCGGTGTTCGTCGTCATCGTCTTCGCATTCCTGGTGAGCTACGGGTTCCGGTTCATCGTCAGGCGCCGCAAGCGGGAGTTCGCCCTCTACGCGGTCCTGGGCATGGACGGCGCCCACGTGTCGCGGATCCTGCGCTACGAGGGCGCGCTCGTCGGCGCCGCCTCCCTCGTCGTGGGCGTGGGGGTGGGCGTGGTGTTCTCCCCCTACTTCATGCTCCTGGAGTCCGGCGTCTTCGGTGTGGCCTGGGCGCCGGCCTTCGTCTTCTCGACGGGGTCGTTCCTCTGGACGCTCGGCTGCTTCGCCGCGCTCGTGGCCGTGGCCTGCGTCTCGTCGGGCCGTGTGGTGTCGAGGAGCGCGCCTGCCGCCCTGTTCTCGGCCGACCGCCGGCCGGAGCGGCTCCTGGGCGAGGGTCGCCCGTGGCTCCAGCGGCTCCAGCTGGCGGGCGGCGTCGTGCTCGTGGCGGTGGTCTGGGCGACGGTGCTGCTGCAGCCCGGCATGTTCCTCGCGATGCTGCTGCCGTTCGGCCTCGTGGCGCTCGCGGGCACGTACCTGCTGTTCCGCTCGCTGGCCCACCGTGTCCCGTCGTGGTTGCGGAGGCGCCCCCGCCGCTACCTGGACGGCCTCACGTGCTTCACGGTGCGCCAGGTGGAGGCCAAGGCGTCGAGCTCGGCCATGGCCATGGCCATGGTGTGCGTGCTCCTCGCCTGCGGCGTGTGCATGGTGGTCGCGGGCCTGGCCTTCTCGGTGGGCATCCGTGACGGCGTGGCGCCCGACGCCGGCATCTCCGACCCGTTCGCATGGGCGCCCATCGGGTTCGTCGGCCTGTTCTACGGCATCGCCTTCCTGCTGTCCGCCATGGCGGTCCTGGCGTTGCAGCAGCTCTCCGAGGCCGCCGACAGCGCCGCCCGCTACCGGGTGCTGGCGGACCTCGGCGCCGACGAGGCCGATATGGGCCGCTCGCTCCGTGCCCAGCTGGCCGTGTACTTCGGGGCCCCGCTCACGGGCGCACTGCTCCACGACACCGTGGGCCTCACCCTGATCTATCTCCTCGCCATGGGCGTGGGCGCCGGCGGGTTCGGCGCCATGGCGGGGCTCACCGTGGGCGGCGTGGTGGCGCTCATGGCCCTCTACTACGCCGTGACCTACGCCGAGTGCCGCCGGATCCTCTTCGCCGGCAGGGCCGCTCGCCGCGAGGCCTGAGGCGCGGGGCGCCCCTGGCCGATGCCCCTGTCACCTTGGTCGGCCTCTTTCGCCGTCACTTTGGTCGGGCACCTCTGCTGTCACACGCGGCGCCCGGCCGTTCGATGCGTCGGCGGGTTCGTCGTATGGGCACCGGTCTCGCCTGCGCCCCCGTTGTATGGAAATCCATGCAACGGGCCGCCGGACGGCCCTCCTAGCCATCCAACGAACGCTTGGGCGGTCCCGTGCCCATGCAACGGGCGCACGGATGCAGCGAACGTCTGGAGGGGCCCCTGCGCCGGCTCCCCGCGTCGCCTCGGGCCGGAGCCGCCCCGCCCCAGCGGCCCCGGAACGGGTACGCACCCTGCGGGCCCGGCGGAAGGTTCACAGACTGAAACAAAGTTGAACTCCTCGCCGTCGTTGGCTAGACTCGGGCCCCGGAATGAGCCCGTATGTCGAGAGGAGCCTCCATGCCCTGGTACGACGAGGCCGTGTTCTACCACATCTACCCCTTGGGGCTGCTCGGCGCCCCGCGCGAGAACCCCTACGGCGAGGTGGAGCACCGCCTGCCCGAGCTCGTGCCCTGGCTCGACCACCTGCGCGGCCTGGGCGTCACGGCGCTCTACATCGGCCCGCTGTTCCAGAGCGTGGGCCACGGCTACGAGACCTGCGACTACCGCCTCGTGGACACGCGCCTGGGCACCAACGACGACCTCCGCGACCTCGTCGCCGCCGCCCACGACCGCGGCATCCGCGTGGTGCTCGACGGCGTGTTCAACCACGTGGGCCGCGACTTCTTCGCCTTCCGCGACCTGCTCGAGCGACGCGAGGCCAGCCCCTACCGCGACTGGTTCTGCAACGTGGACTTCGGTGGGAACAACTCCTATGGCGACGGCCTCTCCTACGACACCTGGGGCGGCTACGACCTGCTCGTCAAGCTCAACCAGAGGAACCCCGCCGTGCGCGACTACCTGCTGGACGCCGTGCGCATGTGGGTGGCGGAGTTCGACATCGACGGCATCCGCCTGGACGCCGCCGACGTGCTGGACTTCGACTTCATGCATGCCCTGCGCGCCCTGGCTAACACCGTGAAGCCCGACTTCTGGCTCATGGGCGAGGTCATCCACGGCGAGTACAGCCGCTGGGTCAACGGCGACACGCTCCATGCCGTGACCAACTACAGCCTCCACAAGGCCCTCTACAGCGGCCACAACGACCACAACTACTTCGAGATTGCCCACACGGTCAAGCGCAACTACGACATGGGCGGCGACCGCGTGGACGGCCTGCGCCTCTACAACTTCGTGGACAACCACGACGTGGATCGCATCTGGACCAAGCTGGACGACAAGCGCCACTTCGAGCCGGTCCACGTGCTCATGTACACGCTGCCGGGCACGCCGTCCATCTACTACGGCAGCGAGTTCGCCATCGAGGGCAAGCGCACGAACTACGCCGACGACATGCTGCGCCCGGCCCTGGACCTCGCCGACTTCCAGGGCTCGCCGTCGGCCGGGCTCATCGCCGCGCTGGGTGCCATCCGCCGCGAGACGCCCGCCCTGTCCTACGGGGAGTATCGCGAGCTCGCCCTCACCAACCGGCAGTACGCGTTCGCCCGCACGCTGGAGGGTGGCGACAGCGCCATCGTCTCGGTGAACAACGACGACAACCCGGCCACGGTGACCGTGGACGCCCTGGGCCGCCAGGCCTACACGGGCGCGCTCACCGGGCGCACGGTGCAGGCCCACGACGGCGTGGTGGACCTGCCCATGGAGGCGTGCTCCGGCGAGGTGTGGCGGCCGGCCGACGGCGGCGGCGAGGCTGCCGCGGACGGCGGTGCCGCTGCGGCGGCCGAGGCGGCCCGCGAGGCCCAGCTCCGGATGCGGGAGGAGGCCGAGCGGCGCCGCGCCGAGGAGGAGGCGCGCGCCGCGGAGGCCCGCGCCGCCGAGCAGGAGCTTCTCGACCGCGCCCGCGAGGCCGTGGCCCGTGCCGCGGAGGGGGTCGTCGACCGGCCCGAGCCCGCCGGTGCCGAGGAGGGCGCCGGTGCGGGGGACGGCGGGGCCCTGGAGGCTCCGGAGCTGTCCATGGATTACCTCCTCGGGCGCGAGAAGCCCTTCGATGACATGACCGTGCGGGAGCTGCAGCTCTCGGTCCTGGCCCAGATGGCCATGCGCGGCCCCGTCACCGAGCAGATGCGCCGCGACGTGGCCGAGAACACCTACCACGACTCGCTGGTGAACTGGGCAAAAAGCTTCAACTAGGGGCTTCCCGACCTGGAGTCCCGCGTTTTGCATCACCGGAGCCGAGCCGGAGCCCCCGTGATGCAAACCCCGGGCTCCAGGCCGGGAAACCCCTGCGTCACTCCCAGCCGTCGGCCGCCTCCAGGGCCGTCGCGCGCACGTAGGCCTCCACGCCCATGCCCGCCGCCCGGGCCGCCTCCTCCACGAGCTCGGCCTGCTCGGGGGAGAGGCGCACCGTCACCGTCGTCCCGACCGTCCCGCGGCGGTCCGGCTCGCCGACGGCCGCAGCCCCGGAGGCGACCGCCGCCCCGCCGTCCGCGGCCTGCTCCACGGTGGGACCGCCCGTCTCGGCCATCTTTGACAGCACCCACTCGTAGGGCACCTTCTCCTGCTCCACGCGGCGCGGCCCCGGGCAGTCCTTGGAGCA